>NZ_JAMPKB010000078.1:0-24107 GCF_039961925.1 Trichocoleus sp. DQ-U1
ATCATTGGGATAGGGAATTTCGTTTGTTAGCCCCGGTAACGTTCTTCAACATCGTAACAAATGACAATACCGACATATCTTACGGCTCGATCCAAAATGACTTGCCATCACCACACCTAGATCCCTCATGTGCTGAAGAATCTAATTCCTCCTCTAATCCGGAATAGCACCATTTCCCGCCCGGACGTAGATCCAGCTTAGTCACCTGCGTTGTGAAGCCTTTCAGACCCCACCACTGCGCTACGTGTTTCGGGCCAGTCCACACTTTGAACACAAGTTCGCCCGGTGCGTTGAAGATGCGGGTAATGACGATCTGCTGATCGCTTTAGCAGTTACTCTGCCAACTTGCGGAGTGCATCCAAGAAATCCTTCCCTTCCAACTGTCTAATCTCATATTTGAGATCGGGTTCATACAAGTCCTTTAAAGCTTTGTGGGTTGCTGAATCTACTTCTACAGGTTGGAGAAAATCCTCACCAATCAAAGCTTGTAAGCGCTGACCATCGTTGTAAAAGTATTCCTGAAGCAGGGGAATCACGCGATGATACCAAGTGAAGTGTAAGTCTTCGATATCGTTCACGTCTATAAAATAACTATGTCCAATCTGATAGTCATGGCTGAGTAGGGCAATAATGCGATGATTGAGCTGCGCCAGTAGTTTGTCTAACTGTATGCCATCTATATCTTTGTCCTTGAGAAGGCTTGGATTGGGCATCAACTCTACAAAGGCAAACCGCCGTCGTATCGCAATGTCAAGCAGGGCAATTGAGCGATCTGCGGTGTTCATGGTGCCTAGAATGTAGAGGTTTGGTGGGACACCGAATTTTTGACCTGAATAAGGGAGGGTAAGTATTAATTCGTTTCTTTCCCCAATCCGCTTATCGTCCTCAATGAGCGTGATGAGTTCACCAATTACCTTAGCGATGTTGGCGCGATTGATTTCATCAATAATGAGAAGATAACGATGCTTCGGATCAAGCTCTGCTTGCTTACAGATGCTTTTAAACACTCCATCTATAACTTCATAGCGCACTTGCCCTTCTTCATCAGTAGTTGGCTTGAGTCCTTCGATAAACTCTTCATAAGCAAAAGATTGATGAAAAGTAACAAATTTGAGGTAATGGAAAATAGTAGGCAAAGATTGTGCTGGTTTATTAATCTCTTCTAATTGGTCGCTCAGATTAATTTCAACATACTCCTGACCTTCTTGTGTTAGCCACCATAACCCGTGATCATTTTTTTCAAAGAGAAAAGGAGCCTGACGAGTCTTATACTTGACTGTTTCTACATTTTCATCGGTGTGGGTTTGTAGCACAGCGTGAAGCTGGTTATTTAATTTCTTCGTCTGTGTAAAAAATTTCCAGTACTCATCAATCAACTGTTCTTTAGCTAGTTCTGGAACTTTAAAGAATTGTCTTTGCTTATTTACATACATGGCCAGGGCAACTACTTGATGCCAATTCAAACCTTGCAATATATCTCGCCGCCTCTGCTCTGGAGGCACGGGAGATTGTAATTGCTTCCCCAAAAGTAATTCTGCAAATTTATTTACCCAGTAAGTTTTGCCCGTACCAGGTGGACCATACAGGATAATATTACGAGTGCGTTCCGCAATTTTTATCAGTTGCTTGAGTTCTTGGGGAGCAGGCTGCCGTTGTGGTTGCACTTCTAAGATTTCTGTTAAGTTCATTAATAACTCAAGTTTACTTAATGAATTTTTCAGTTCTAAGTCATCTGGATATGTACTCAAGTAGGCTTGGTATATCTGCTTCCACTCTTGGGGAGTTAGCTTGTCCACTGTCCCAACAATGAACTGAAAAGGAACTTCAACAGATTTGGTAATTAGCCAATCTACGTGTCGTGCTTGCGTGTAGTGAGAGTTTGTACTTGGATTATCATCATCGTTGGGTGGTATGTAATCGCTGGCGATCGCGCCTACTCCCACGACAGTCCTCCGTCCTTGATTCGCTACAACAACATCTCCTCGTTGCATGCTATGGACGAAAGACCAAATATGAGATACACCACCTTTCTCCTTTCCTAATGCCTGTCTTAGAGCATTTTTATCAGGGAATCTTCGGTAGTCAACGTCATTGAGCCACCCAATAGCAATACATTTTTCTTGTTGGCACATCTCCCATAAAGAAGCTTTCTCTCCAGGTGCCACCTTCCAAATGTTTATATGATTGGCTGTCGAGGATACTTCACTATCCATGCTGATTTGTCAGTATTGTTTTCAATCTGGTTGTCAATTTGGCACGCTCTTGTGACTTGCTTAAATCCCCTCGCAGATCGACGGTAGCGGCAACGATTACTCGTTCACTGTCTTCCAAGCTGAATTCTGCCTGTAAGGGTTGGGGAATATCCGCTGTCTGGGGATAGAGGAGTAGAACGCGGGGGCACTGATAGCGATGCGCGTAGGCGTGCATTTGGTAGAAGTCGGATTCTGATACACCTAATTTCCGATCTGTGGGTTTGAGTTGTTTGTACTTGGCATCTAGCAGTAGGGGAAAACTATCTCCGTTGCAGAAAGCGAGGTCGGGTTTGAGGCGGAAGACAGATTCGCCGTTACTCGTGCGTGCAAGGTGTAGGGTTGTGGTGCCTGCTTGTGCTATCAACTGGCAGCTTCCCAGTTCGGTTGGCAGAATCTCATCCCGATGGCGGCGAATGAAGTTAACAATGAATCCCTCAAACAGCTTGTTCATGTCGAAGACAAAGGCAAAGGTTGCCAACTCACCTGCGGACAATTGCAAGCTACTGTTGTCGAGAAACAGCTTTGCTAGGTTGAGCAGAGGTTCGTACCGCTGGTTGAGTCGGGTGATAGGGATGAGATTGGCATCATTCGCTATAGCTGATGGCAATAGTGTTACCTCTTCCATCCAGTGTCGTAGTTCGCCTAAAATTTTGCGGTTAGTGGCATCGCGGCTGAGTTGCCAGAGACGTTCGACAACGTAACGAAAGATGCGGTTGAGTGAATTATCAGCACTGAATTCGTCGTAAGCAACCGCAAACAGATGCTGACGTTCGGGATGGCGGAGTTGTTTTAATAGCTGCCATTTGCCTTTGAGAACAGGTAAGACATCTTCAACGGTTTGGTAGCTACGATAAGCTCCCCTCTGCCACTCCTCCCTTAAATTGGAGGCTAGCAGACGGGTCAGGAGTTCAAACCAGTTTAGGTTGTTTTGCATTAACTGGGTCACAGCAGTTTCCCGCACCACTAATTGACCCGTGTATTCGAGCAAGTAAAGAAGATTGCGGGTGGCTTTAGTTGCCTTATCCTCGTCTGACGAGCGGAACATTTTGGGTAAAACTTGAACGGTGCGGCTGCCTAAGCGAAAAACACCAACGTATTGGGTTGCTTGGAGTTCGCGCTGACCTTTGCGCGTTGTTGGTCGTAGAACCTCTACACCTAGAGTTCGTCGCAGCCGCTCAATTGCTACTAAGTCTTGCTCAGTCCAATCAAACCCAGCAGTAAAGTCGTACTCGAAGATTGTGGTCACTGTTTGGAGATTAGCGATCGCAGAATTTACACCACGTCTAACTTACCTGTGAGTCCTTTGTCACGCGAAGATCCTGGGGGAGAGTCGGCAAAGTGGGCTATCTCGCCTTCGGATAGTAGCGGAGAAATTTTGGTTGCTAAGAGTGACTGTCCCGTTTTCGGTCTAAAACGGGATATCGTCAAGTTCGAGATTTGGAATCTTGTCAACGACGCAAGTCAACTGACCTCCGTTAACCCGATAGGTCGCCAGCATCTTCTCAAAATCGTCATAAAACCGTACCTCAATTCCAACAGCACGAGAAATCCACTCAGCGTCATCAAAAAATTGTTGTACTGAGAAGTTTTGTGCTGGATAAGTGCGACACCAAGCACACCATCCAGTTGTTCTCCAGCGATAGCCTTCAGCCTTGAGCAAGTCTCTAATCGCGTAAGTACCGTTTCCATTCCGTCCCCCTTGGTTCCCTACCTTGATAGTGAGATTTTTTATCGACCCAACCAAAGACTGATAATTAGACCAATTCACGGAGGGAATCGTTTTTCTACTCCTCAACTCTTCAAGGAAAGGCGATACGTTGTTTGTTTCAGTGAGGATAAACAAATGCTCTACTGCACGAGTTAATGCAACGTAGAAAAGACGGCGTTCCTCGTTAAATACCCGCTCGATGCTATCGCCAAACACACGAGTAAGCATCAAGTCGGGATGGAGTAAGGGATAACAACGAGGGACAGCATCTAGTACGATGACTACCTTTTTCTCTAGACCTTTGTACTTGTGAGCTGTCGATATCGTTACCTTGTGTCTTAAGTTTTCAGGTAGATAGGAGCGCACTTGTTGTAGAAAGCTATCGAGTACGCCATCCTTCGACTTATTCCGGCGCTCTTTGTAATTCACATACCACGGTAAACTGTTCTTGCGACTGAGCAGAACAATGTCTTTGTCTTCCTGAATAGCCTTGTCCACTAGGCGTAATACGGCAGGTGTTAAGCTATCTCCTGGATGAGCTTCTAACTCTTTTTGGGTTGGCTGAAAAGTTCCTAGGTCGGCAATCTCAACGGTTCCCGGTATTCTCTTATGAGCGCGGGCAGGAGTTCCCAATCCCTGCATCAATATGTTGCCGATATCGACTATGGAAGTCGCCGAGCGGTAATTGGTAGCTATGTTTAGTTTGCGCGACGGCTGAAAAAATTGCGCGAAATTTTGATAAAACCGGAGGTCAGAACCAGCGAAGCCATTGATTGCTTGCCAGTCATCTCCAACGCAGAAGAAGAGCGCTTGAGGATTCTGTTCTCGAATTGCCTCTATTAAATGGTGAAATAGTTCTGAGAAGTCTTGATATTCATCAATGAACACGTATCGTAGATGCTTCAAATCTCCAATGCCAGATTTACGGCGAAATACGGTTTTTCCTGATGTAACGATTTCTGTGGCTCTTTGCATCAGTCCATCGAAATCCTCCTCACCTGTTGCCTGAAGGCGTTCCAAATAGGATTTATAAAATGTTTGTCCAAGTGCCAAAAAACGCTGCTCGATACTACTAGCACAGCTATGACTACCAATGATTTTAGCTAACTTCTCTGAAGTGAGGGACAGTTTGCGGCATCGCTGAATGAATCCCACTACTGCCTTGGTAAATCGGTCTATAGCGCGGTCTTTGATTCGCAACCAGATTTCTTCTTCGCTCAAACGATCGCAAGTAATTCCGAAATCTTCAATAGAGCGCTTTAATAAAGCACGAAAAACTTCCACACCCTCATTCTTTAGGGAGGTTGGGGAGAATTCAAGTAAACGCCAGTTAGAATTATTTTGCCAATACTGTCGCTTTTTAGCGGACATTGCATCATAATCTGGATCGCCTTCGAGTCCAAAGTATTCTATAACTATCCCTTGGTTGTCTCCTGTGAAGATTGTAAAATCAGGGCGGTAATTAATTCCATTCCAATAAAAGTTGCGCTCGTATTTATATTTGATATTGTGTTCAAACAGGAAATCGGCAATGACCTTCTCACCAAAAGATTTAAGGTATGTTCCATCAAGTCCTTCTCTTGGTAATGAGCGACGGTAACGCAGCATCTCTTCAGGACTTTTGTTGTATCCACCCGAAGCGATACGCTCCCAATCTTCACGAAAGTGTGCCATCATCAGAACACGAATTTCTTCCTGGTAATCTGGGTCGCGTAAGTAGTCGTCAATTATAGACTGTAGGGCGCGGCTTTTACTTTGTTCCCCATTTGGTTCGTCAAAAAGAATGCTATCTTCCGGATGAACCAAAGCGTAGGCTAATGCATGGAACGTCATTACATGAGGAATAGAACCTTGTAGCTGCTTGGTGAGGCGTTCTCGGATCTCCTCGGCAGCCTTACGATTGAAGGCTAAAAGCAACATCTCATCGGGTGCAACGCCACAGTGTTTCTGTAGAAATAAAGCTCTATTGACCAAAGTAGAGGTTTTGCCACTACCAGCCCTAGCTACTACTTGAACATGACTTTCAACAGCACCAATAGCTGCTGCTTGTTCAAGGTCAGACTCGGAGTTCAAACGATTCTTTACCCAAGATTGCACATAATTCAACTTTTCAGCTTGGTACTCCTCAAACGATATGTGTTTAGAACACTGAGTTTGATAGAAGTTATGAGCATTGAGAAAGTTTTGTGCAATTTGCTCTTTTAGGCTATTGACTAAAGTTTGCTTTTCTGCATCGCGACGAGCGCGTTGCTGTCGTTCTTCCTCTAGTTTACATTCCCTCACCTTACGCTCAGCTTCGAGTCGGATTTCTTCTTGTTCTCGACGGTGCTGTTCAAGGCGAGTACGTTCCTGCCTTTCTTCTTCTATTTTTATGAGCCGGATTTCTTCTTGTTCTCGACGGTACTGTTCAAGGCGAGTACGTTTCTGCTTTTCTTCTTCTAGTTTGCTCTGTTCCTCAGCTATTAGTTTTGCTTGTCGTACACTGATAAATAAAATCTTATTATTAAAGAATCGACTATCAGCAAGTAACTCAGTCTTAAATCTTATAATCCTTTCGGGGTCGTTAATAAAGCGAATATAAATGTATCCAGCATATCCAACAAAGTCTATGATTATTCCAATACCAAATGTTATATGGTTGACTAGCTGCCCATGCTCAATATCTGCCAATGACGTATTAATTGAGTAATCAATACGCTTAATAATTTGGTGAGGAAATTCTTCAGCCGATACCTTGCGTTGAAATTGTTCATCCATCTATGTTATGCCTGACTCTTACTCAACGACTTGCAGCGATTTGAACGCCTATTTCTAGTTTTCCCGCAGACTGAGCAGGTCTAACACCGACTTCAAACGAGATCCCCTTCCACGGGCAACCTCTCAACTACACCCGCACCCAGGACTCATGATTACTAAGCTGGAAAACTTTGTGTCATGGAAATTAATGGTTCCCAGCACTGGTTAGGCCGTGACAAAATTCAAAGAGACAAACAGCGAATGGTGTTATTAGGCGATAGAGCGTCCCTACTATTAGATTTTTCAACACTTTCGCTGCAAGTTCACCTTAAGAGTGTGTTAAGCATATTCAGCAGTTACTAAGCTGAGAAAAATTGTTAGATAACTCTGCTTAGATTAATTGTCTAAGCCAGAGTCTTCGATTGGAGTTGAGAGAGGATTTTCCTTCAAGTCGTCATACATACATTTCTCAACTGGCGATCGCTCTGGTGTCCGATCCTTGATGACTTTCTCGACCAGTGATCGCTCTGGTGTCCGATCGGGACCTACATCGTCATACATGGTTTTCCCGACTCTAACCTACTTTTGCCATCCCACCTGCGACTTTTCCATCAGGTCTATTGTTTCAAAGACATAAGTCACCCCGCAGATCGCGCAGATCGGACCCTGAAAGCTTCGCTTCTACCTTGCGGCGTTGCTCTTAAAGCGAAGAGATCGCACCCTTGACCGCGGCGGCGGTCACTCTTGAACATCGTAATCTCGTGTCCCATGAGAGCGCTTATCTTAGCTATACCCCTACTCACTTTGTCATAGCTACTAGGGCGGAAGCAAAAATTCACCGCCGCTTCACCTTGATTCAAGATAACTTTATCATTTCACCGTTGATATTGAAGACTAAGGCTGAGTGAATAGAAAGGGAGCCAAGGAGCCAGAAATGTTAAACGGTGATCTTAAGAACAAAGCTTTAGCAAACTTGAAAGCTGCTGATAAAGAATATCAGACAGTTGCAGCAGATGTGACTAAGAAAGCAGCAGAACTGTATGAGAAACGCAAAGCAACTGCCGAGCAAGTAATACAGGTTTGTGAAGAATACATCAACACCCTTGCTAACTCGCCAAAAGAGTTCGATAAATCAGTGTCTGAATTCAAGTTGGAGTTTGACAAGTTTAGCAAGGTAATTCAGGAAATTAATATTGAAGCAGATAAAACTGCCAAAATAAGCAGCTCAGTGGCAGGAGCAGGAGCAGCAGCAGGTGTTGGGGTTGCAGCTTTTGGTCCAACTGCGGCAATTGCGATCGCAACTACCTTTGGCACTGCTTCAACAGGTACTGCTATCTCAGCTCTATCAGGCGCTGCTGCAACTAACGCGGCACTTGCATGGCTTGGTGGTGGTGCGCTAGTAGCTGGTGGTGGTGGGATGGCAGCGGGGAATGCACTGCTGGCGTTGGCAGGACCAGTTGGCTGGGCTATTGGTGGTATAGCCCTGACGAGCGGTGCGCTTATGCTTCGAGGTAAAAATGAAGAAATTGCCAAGAAAGCCAATCATGAAGCAGCCCGTATTAACGCAAAGACAGCAACTTTGAAAGCTGCTAAGGAAGAAATAGCCAAACTCTTGACTTTGACTCAACAACACGCTGATGGCGTTAACACGCGATTGAATTTTCTCAAGATAGATGCCCCTAACAACTATCAGCACTTCAACAATGAGCAAAAGATAGAGTTGGCTACCTTAATTAACAACATCCAGACACTTTCTAAACTACTGAACAAGAAGCTGAGCTAATCAAGAACACCGATGAAAGAGAACATTCATCAGACAACTCAGATAATTGGTGATATGGTAGCGGCGGATAATCTCCGTCATGCCCAACAGGTCAAAGTAGCTCTGGACAGTCAAGATTCCGCCTTCGCCAAGGCGATTGAGCAGATTGGGAAAGTACGAAATTTTGTCGAAACCCCTGAACATATTCTAGGCAACGAAAAAACAAAACATGGCGAGATTGCCCAGCAGGTTGAAGTCGGCATTCGTAATGCCAGGGACTATCTGCGTCAGCAAACTCCAAGTGCAACATTTGAGGGAGTTGGTCGAACAGCTCCTGAAGACTATCTTATTGATAGCATTCAAGTTCAATCAAAGTTTATTAATGGCCTTAACAAGAACTTGGATCATGTACTAGAACACATGAACAAGTATGAGAACTTTGGTAGGGACGGTTCCTATTACCATCTTCCAAGAGACTACTACGAAACTATTCAAAAGGTAGTTAAAGGTGAGTCTGTAGAAGGACTAGCCAGCAGCACAGTACAAAAAATCCAGCAGAAAGCCCAAGAAATTGAACAGCTTTCTGGGAAGTCATTTAGTGAAGTCGTCAAGCCTGGGATTTCCAGATACAGTGAAGTACAGCAAGGCAACATTCACGAGACATTAGACAGGCACGAGCAAAAACTCAGCAACGAAAACAAACGGATCAAGGAGAGTCTCGGAACTAATGCACAACCGAATTTAGGGGATATGGCTCAAGTAGCTGGGAAGGGAGCCTTAATCGGTGGTGGAATTCGGTTAGCTTTCAAACTGTATGAGAAGTACAAACAGGGAAAAAATCTCTTTAGGGGTGATTACACAGCAGATGACTGGAAAGAAATAGGCATTGATACTGCTAAAGGAGCAACCGTTGGTGGTATCGCTGCTGGAACCATCTATGCCCTAACTAATTTTGCAAGCCTATCTGCACCCTTGGCAGCTTCGTTTGTTAGTGCTGGTCAGGTGATTGCCAGTCTTGTTAACGATCTCAATGCCGGGGAAATTTCCTTTGACCAATTTACTGAGCTTAGTCAGTTAGCTTGTATGGAGTCGGCAGCAGCAGCTTTAGCTTCTGCTCTTGGACAGGTTATAATCCCAGTTCCTGTTCTGGGTGCAGTTTTGGGAACAATTGCTGGGCGCATAGCTATAGATTCTAGTAAAAAGTACCTTGGTAAGGAAACTGAACGGTTGCAGCGTCAAATGGACGAATACTACAATCAAAGCCTTGCTAAAATTGACCAAACCTACCGTGAAGTAGTGTCGAGAATTGTCGCTGAATATGAAAAACTTGGAGACTTGACCAAGGCTGCATTTGATACAGGTAAAAACGTGGCACTAAGACTGCAAGCTAGTATTCAGTTGGCAGAAGCCTATGAGGTTTCAGAAACTGATATTATCCACGAAATTAATGAACTTGATGCCTTTATGCTGTCTTGAAGTAATTTGAAAAGCTTGAAACTGACAACAGGAACCAAGCTATGACACAAAAGAGTTGGTGCAAAACTGTTTAACTCTCGTGTAATACAAGATTACCTTAGCCCCCCTGGAAGCGCGATTCCTCCGCGCTATTTCTATACCTACGGTGAACTAAACTGACTTGCCATCAGAATCTCTGCCCCGCTCCTGAAGGTGCTTGATCTAATTTCTCCTCCAATCCGGGAATACAGTCATTCCCGACTCTAATCTACCTTCGCTATCCCACCTGCAACTTTTCCACGAGGTCCATTGTTTCAAAGGCATAAGTCATCTCGCTCTGCGCGCAGATCACACCCTGCAAGCTTCGCTTCTACCTTGCGACGTTGCTCTTGACAGTCAGCACTCGCGGCTTATCTCTTCGAGACTGACCCTTCAGCGCTAAAGGGTGCGATCGCACTCGCGCACAACTTCCACTTCCTTTGGTTCAGATACCTCTGCAATCCAACGGATTTTCTCTTGCCACTCCACCGGCATTGTGCTCCCAGCATGGGTGATTCTGGCATCTATGCCGACTCTGCTATCAGTTACCAATCAGAAGTAGTCAATTTTACTTGATGACGGTGATAACCGCGCAGGCATAAGCAAAAATCATCGATTGCACCCGAAACCCTGATTCTCTCGTAAAGCGGATGGAGCGGGATTGATAAGCTCGGTTGAATCCGGCAATCCGAAATCTTTAAACCAACGCTAGAGCAATACTTTTTGGCATCTATTACACGAAACCAGATTTTCGTGTAGTCTAGCGGTATGAACAAAGCGAAGCCATGAAAGTTAGCGGCAACGGGCAAGGAAAAATTCTCACCTCAGACGAATTGAGGCGGTTGTTCACTGATGGGTTTAAGTCGCCGCGCGATCGCGCTGTGTTTGCCATCTGCCTTTTTACCGGGTGTCGGGTGTCGGAAGCACTGGCGCTCCAGACTACGGACATTAAAAGTGGAACGTTGACTTTCAGGAAGTCTACCACGAAGGGAAAACTGAAAACCCGCGTCGTGGATGTTCAACCTGCACTCGCGGCAATACTGGCAGAGTACCAGCTTCTCAAACCAGGGGCATTGTTTCCATCTGGAGTCAGGGGAAAGGAACATCTAAGTCGGTTTATGGCTGACAAGATCCTGAAGGATGCGATCCAGCGCATCGGAGTCGAGGGGGTGAGTACGCACAGCTTCCGGCGAACTGCTCTGACTCAGATGCACAATGCCGGGATACCGCTCAGGCACATTCAAGAGATATCGGGTCACAACGACCTGGGTACTTTGCAGCGGTATCTAGAAGTATCCCCAGAGCAGAAGCGGAAGGCGGTATCGATGATTGGTTGGTGAAGGTTTTTGGGTGCGATCACCCCTCACGATCTGGGGATACTAGGACTGTCCCAGATGAGAAGGTGTGATAAACAAAACCCGCAGTTGCCGCTGCCTTAGTCCTTAGCCTGAAGAGTAATTACCAATTGGTACTCCTGCTATTGCGTCGCTGAAAAGTAAGTACCAATTGGTACGGGGAAAGTGCGCTGCCAAAGTGTAGGGTTAGCGATCGCTCCGAAGAGGGTAAAGACCAACTTGCCGCTGATGGTTGCAGTTCGCAAGCGATCTCATTCTTGATTCTGGTGACGATGCTCTCGCATCAACCGATAACTAGACGTGCCCAATCGCCGTAGGTTAAAACAGCGATCTCGTCCTTGCACTTTCCCCCGTAATAACTGTGCGTCTCCAAATCAGACTCCTGTGCGCGATCGCTCTTTTGACAACTGCTGCAACGCCTTTCGCGCCTAATTTTCCAGCGCCATTTCTCACGACACAGGCGTTAGCGCAAACCCCAGATGCTCGGAAAGCGGAAGCTGACCGCCTGTTGCAGCAAGGGATTGAGCAGGCTCAAAGTGGTCAAGTTGAGGCAGCTTTACAGTCTTGGCAACAGGCACTGAGTCTCTATCGGGAAATCCAAGACCCTTTTGGGGAGGCGAATACGCTGAACAATCTGGGAATTGCTTACTATTCCCTGGGAGATTACGCCAAAGCAATTGAGTACTACCAACAGAGTTTGGCAATCGCTAAGGGTATCAAAGACCGCTCAAGTGAGGGGAATGCGCTGGGCAATCTTGGACTTGCTTACAATTTGCTGGGAGATTACGCCAAAGCGATTGACTACCACCAGCAGAGTTTGACAATTGCACGGGAAATTAAAGATCGTCAAGGGGAGGGGAATGCGCTGGGCAATCTGGGAGGTGCTTACTCTTCCCTGGGAGATTATGCCAAGGCGATTGACTACCACCAGCAGAGTTTGGCAATTAAGCGGGAAATTAAAGATCGTTTGGGGGAAGGGACTTCTCTGGGTAATCTGGGAGTTGCTTACTCTTCCCTGGGAGATTACGCCAAAGCGATTGACTACCACCAGCAGCGTTTGGCAATTGCACGGGAAATTAAACACCGTTTGGGGGAAGGACAATCCCTGGGCAATCTGGGAGTTGCTTACTTTTCCCTAGGAGATTACACCAAGGCGATTGACTACCACCAGCAGCATTTGGCAATTGCGCGGGAAATTAAAGATCGTTTGGGAGAGGGGGGTGCGCTGGGCAATCTGGGAGTTGCTTACTTTTCCCTAGGAGATTACACCAAGGCGATTGACTATCACCAGCAGCATTTGGCAATTGCGCGGGAAATTAAACACCGTTTAGGGGAAGGGACTTCTCTGGGCAATCTGGGAGATGCTTACCGTTCTTTGGGAGATTACGCTAAGGCGATTGATTACCAGCAGCAGCATTTGGCAATTACGCGGGAAATTAAAGACCGTTTCGGAGAGGGGAATGCGCTGGGCAGGCTGGGAATTGTTTACTCTTTGCTAGGAGATTACACGAAGGCGATTGAGTATCATCAGCAGAGTTTGGCAATTGCGCGGGAAATTAAAGACCGTTCGGGCGAGGGGGGATCTCTGAACAATCTAGGACTGGCTTTTCAGAAATCTGGTAATTTCACTCAAGCAGAAAAAACCCTTCGCACTGGAATTAAAGTATGGGAATCTCTCCGGGAACGATTGGAGGGCAATGATGCCTACAAAGTGTCGATTTTTGAGGAGCAGGCTCGCACCTATCGCCTACTGCAAGAAGTCCTAATTGCCCAAAATCAACCTACAGAGGCTCTAGAAGTTTCTGAAAGGGGTCGTGCCAGAGCCTTTGTGGAGCGATTGGCTACACGCTTCTCCTCTCCTTCCTCTACTGGGCTGAATGTTTCTACAAATCCGCCCACTCTTCAGCAAATTCAACAAATCGCTCAACAGCAAAACGCTACCCTGGTTGAATATTCGATTATTTATGACGAGTTCAAGATTCAGGGTAAACAAAAATCTCGCGAATCAGAACTCTATATTTGGGTAATCCCACCCTCTGGCGAAGTATCGTTCCGCCGTGTTGACCTCAAACCCCTGTGGCAGCAGCAAAATACAACGCTTCCAGAATTAGTTGTCAATAGCCGTGAATCGATGGGTGTCAGAGGTCGCGGCTTGAGCATCATCGCTAGATTAGATAAAACCACCCAAGTTAATCGATTACAACAACTTCACCAACTCCTCATTCAACCCATTGCTGACCTTCTGCCTGCTGACCCCAATGCCCGTGTCATCTTCATCCCTCAACAATCCCTGTTCCTGATTCCCTTTGCTGCCCTCCAAGATACCAATAACAAATACTTAATCGAACAACACACTCTCCTGACAGCTCCTTCGATTCAGGTGCTAGCGTTAACCCGTCAGCAACGCCAACTTCTAGTGTCTGCCAAGGATGTTCTAGTGGTTGGCAATCCCACGATGCCTAGCCTTGCCCCGAAGATTGGAGAAAAGCCTCAACCGCTTTCGCCCCTACCAGGTGCCGAGAAGGAAGCGATTGAGATTGCTCGTCTTCTGAACACGACTGCCCTAATTGGTAATCAAGCCACTGAAGCCGCAGTTGCTCAGAAGCTACCCACCGCCAAGATGATTCATCTGGCGACTCACGGGTTGCTGGATGATTTTCAAGGGTTGGGTATACCGGGTGCGGTTGCTCTTTCTCTTTCTGGAAAAGATGACGGGTTCCTCACCTCTAGCGAAATCTTGAATCTCAAGCTCAATGCCGAGTTAGTTGTTTTGAGTGCTTGCGACACTGGGCGAGGTAAAGTGACTGGCGATGGCGTAATTGGACTATCTCGCTCTTTAATTACGGCGGGTGTCCCCAGTGTCATCGTTACTTTGTGGGCGATACCGGATAATCCTTCTGCTTTGTTGATGACCGAATTTTATCGAAATTTGCAACAAAACTCGGATAAAGCACAAGCTTTGCGAAATGCGATGCTGACGACGATGAAACAATATCCCAACCAACCCAGCGCTTGGGCTGCATACACGTTGATTGGGGAAGCTGAGTAACTACCCGCTGTTTACGAGTCTGTATCCCTGCTGTGAGATGCCCTTTGAGATGAAGAAGCCGCCCTCAGTACATTGGGATTGCTCTCAATGCGAATGGGTGGATGATAGCGTGTAAGCGATCGCCCAAGCCAAGCGTTGCAGAACCACTCAATTGTTTGGTTTGATTCGTGGAAAGAGAGGAACTAACCTTTTATCCAAGTGGATGAGTGTCGCTCACAGCAACGATTACAGCGGTTCTAGAGTAGTAGTTTTTATTGGCTGGGGTAAAGCGATCGCCCGAACAGTACCGAAGGTGAAGGCGAAGCAGGGGACGGAAGGGGTATCAATATCAGGCGGGGCAATATACTGGCAGCCAACTAGATTGAACGCAACCAGGACGAGGCAAGCTCTTGACATTAGGTGTATAATTGACCTCTTGCGGAATTAAAATTTGTTAGCTAATCTCAGTTCATAGTTATAAATACTTGCAATCAGGCTGACTCGCAGCCCAAATCGCTTCCTTCTATTGCGATAACGACTGGATAAAATCCGAAAAGTCTTCAATAACCTAATAATATGCTCAACTCGAATTCTCCGGCGAGCGTGTTCGCGATTAAATTGTTTTTGTGCGGGGCTTAATTGTGTTCTTCTAGGCTTTTTATATGGAGTTTGGCTGTTAGCGTGGTAGCGATTAATCCCTTGATAACCCTTGTCAGCTAGAAGCTGTATCTCTTGTCTTATATGGACTTTACTCCTTTTAAAGATTTTAAAGTCATGCTGCTTCCCTATGCCTAAAGCTATACAAATGATTTCTTGGTTTATCTGGTTGACTAACAGATGGAGTTTGAGCGTATGGCAGCGTTGTTTCCCGCTGTAGTACATTTTCTGTTTTTTTTTAGGCCGCTCAATTTCTATTTCTGCAACATCCACAACAACGACTTCGATGTCTTCGGACTCTTTCCCCAGATGTCGCCGACTCGGCAGGCGAAACTTTCCTGATCTTATTAATAAATTTTCAATTCTTTTCACTGTCCGTTGTGCTGTTGATTCGTGCATCCCCCAATCTTGAGCAATATGAAAGTAAGTTCTGTACTCGCGCCAATACTGCTCTTGTTAACAAGATTTGGTCGGGAATTGGGATAGATGCATGGCTGCCACGGCTGCCCTCTTTCCCATCCCGTACTACTTTCACCATCATCCAAAATGTTTCCGGTTTCACCCCGTACATTCTTTTAAAGTCAGATTCAGACAATGCAAGTGCTTTTTTGTAACGCATCTATTTAGGAACTATAACTATCAATTCATTAAACTTTGTTTAGCTGATTTTACTCAATTCCGCAAGAGGTCTAATGTCAAGTTCTGGTTTGGGTTGTTGAAGCATTGTTATTGAGGTACGTGATTGTCTTTAAAAAGGTTCGTTGTCACAGGCAATGGTTTTCAGTCCTAGCAGGTGCTGGCTTATCATCCTCCATTAAAATATCAAGTTCTACTTGGCTAAGACATTTGAGATGCATCTGGTTCAAATCATTCAATACTGTACTTGCCTCAGTATTAAACTTGTAGTATTCAGTTAAGGGGCCTAAGCGATAGTTAAACAGCTGGTAGCGATGCTTGAAATATAGCTCAACGTTGCCCCTGTGTTCCCAAGTACCCAGTACCTTAAGTTCAACGTTTTTGTAGTGACAGCGTAAATCCCGCCTAATCTCTACCATTCGTTCTTCAACTCTTCGCTTGGTTACACCAATTTTATATAGAGTTTCACTATCAGTTTTCACTTCTAAATAGTACAAACGATGCTCCAGGATTCTTCTGAGCTGAGTTCGGTAAAGCCATAAATCAACCACTCGTTCTTTCTGGTTCAGGGATTTAAGAACTTGAGCAAGTTCCACCTGCCGTTCTATATCAAATAATTTCTGAAGGAGAAGCGGTTCTTGAATCTGATTAAATTCCTTTGAGGGCAGCGCTCCAACTGGAATCATCCCTAGCTGAGTAAATTCGTAGCCGGGAGGATTTTGATAGGGATTCTTCTGCAATAAATTTGCTTTAATTAATGGCTTGAGTTCGGCAGAGAAAGGAATACTCCAGCAATTCTGACCGCATGACTTCCACAGGGTTTTGAGCAATTGCAGTGCCTGACCTGATAGCTCAATATTGAAGTTGTCATACAGAGGAAGGGTAGGGAACTCTCGCTTAACCGTCACGGAGCGACAGGTTTGCCCGGTATGAGCGAAATGATGTTCCTTGACTTGACCCTTCTTCGCGACTAATTTGACTCCACAATAGGGGCAAACTAAATCACTTTTTCCGCTGGGGACATCAACAATATCAACCAATTTATTATCAGCGCTGACCCCAAACTTTAGCAGCCACACATCAGTCATATCGCGAATTACTAACTATTTATCGTTAACTTCCACAGCAGATGAAATCAAGATGCTCTCTGGAATAAACGCGATCGCCCCTCACGATCTGGGAACACTAAAACTGTCCTAGATGAGAAAGCGTGATGAACAAACCCGCAATTGCCGCCGCTCTAGTCCTGGTCTTAACCGGCGTCCCAGCTTTCGCACAAACCACAGCAACAGTAGTCAGCACTGGCGATGGCGATACACTCCGAGTAAAAAGCCAGGGGAAGGTTGTCACAATCCGGATGGCTTGCATTGATGCACCAGAAACAGGACAGCGCCCTTGGGGTCAGCAATCAGCAGCGAAACTCAAGCAACTTCTTCCTGCTGGTAAGGCCGTGCAGATTCGCTCGATTGAGCAAGATCGCTACGGACGAACTGTCGCTGAACTCTACCTGGGAAAACAGTCAGTAAACCTGCAAATGGTTAAACAGGGGCAAGCTGTCGTGTATCGCCAGTACCTCAGCGGCTGTGCATCCACAAAGAATCAGTACCTTCAGGCTGAAGCCCAAGCCAAGCAGAAGAAGTTGGGATTCTGGAATCAGCCCCAGCCAGTCATGCCGTGGGATTTTAGGAAAGGGCCACAAGCAAGTAATCAACCGTCCTCCAGCGCCAAGCCCAAACCAACCCCATCTGCCCAACAAAACTGTAGTCCAGCTTATCCAGGCGTATGTATTCCCCCTGGTCCACCGGATCTGAATTGCCCGGACATCTCGTACCGGAATTTCAAAGTTCTGCCTCCCGATCCGCACGGCTTCGACCGCGACAGCGATGGGGTTGGATGCGAAAAGAGGTAACAGTACACTGAGGAGTGATCGCGCTCATGGAGGCTCACCAACCATCTTAACCAAACGGTGATGACTAATCCTGAACCGGCTTGTGATGAGCGATCGCAACACTTCAATCCTCAACCCGAATACTCTCCTCGAACTCGTGATGTATGGAATTTTCAGTAAATATCCTGAACCTGGTTAAGTTCTAGCAGGGCTAGGGTGTAGGAGATGATATATCGTTCGCTCTTCGTAATTCCCAAGGCATTATCTCCGGGAAAAGAGGGAATCGCGCTGTTTAACGAGAGTTTTAGGAGATATTGTGTATGGCTTTAATGGTTCCCGATTCTGTCCCGCCAAAAGCCAGCCAAGGGGAGAAGCGCCTCTACAAGACTTTGCATTACGAATTACCAGACGACTGCTATGTTTGGTATGAGCCGCGAGTGAATGGGCTGTACCCTGACTTCATTGTTTTGGGGCCAACCCTAGGACTGCTGATCCTGGAGGTCAAGGGATGGAGTGCTAGCCAAATTATCCAAGCCGATAATCAGTTTTTTCAAATTGAACAAGACAGCAAAACCCTTAGCCAGCCATCGCCATTGAGGCAGGCTAAAAGCTATCAAGATGCTCTGATAAATAAGCTAAAGGGTTACTCAGTTTTAACTCAAGATGATGGGGATTATCAGGGCCAGTTGACTTTTCCCGTAGGTGTAGGTGCAATCATGACCAACATTACGGAAGCCGAAGCCAGAGACGGAAATATTTACCCGCTCCTAGAAAAACCCCAGGTTGCTTATCGCGATGAACTTCTAGAATGGGACGGCATTGACGAACGAGCATTGATGAAGCGCTTAAGCAATATGTTTACTGTGCGCTTCAACTTTATGCCCCTGAGTGACGACCAAATTCATACCATTCGCGGTATTATCCACCCAGAAGTCGGCTTTAGAACCGAAACCGCCACACTTAAGAGCGTTCCAGAAGGGTTTCACCTCAAACCCAACGCAACTATCATCAAAGCTCTTGACTACAAACAAGAGCAACTTGCGCGAGCGCTTCATTCTGGTCATCGTCTATTCTGTGGAGTCGCTGGATCGGGAAAAACGTTGATTCTGCTTTCGCGTGCCAAGTCCCTCGCTAGTGGACTATTTAACCAAAAAGTTTTAATTCTTTGTTTTAACATTACTTTGGCTGCTTACCTGCGTTCGCTGATCGAAGGAGACAGCAACCCCCTGTATCGGGAACGGATCGAGATTATCCATTTTCATAAATGGGCAAAATCAATTCTTGGCATACTGCCCAATCCCCGGTTTTATGACACCGATGAAGACTATGACGAAGATTTAGGCCTTCGCTTGTTGCAGGCGCTTGAACAACTTCCCCTAGAACTGAAATGGGATGCGGTTCTAGTTGACGAGGCACACACCTTTTCACCCAGTTGGTTTCGATGCTGTACTGCGGCTCTCAAAGATCCGGAAAATGGAGATTTAACGATCGTCTCGGACGGCTCGCAAAGCTTTTACCAACGGCGTCAGTTTTCATGGAAATCCGTTGGCGTCAAAGCTCAAGGGCGCACTAAAAAGCTGAATCAAAACTACCGCAACACTGAAGAAATCCTTTCAGCAGCCTGGAGTGTCGTACAGCCAACCAATATTGAGGATGAGGATGTAGATGATGTGACTTTTCCGGTTATTAAACCGAGTGCGGCGCTACGGAACGGTCAACGCCCCATGCTGCACCTGTTACCCAATCGTCAGGCTGAGATTGAAGCGGCGATCGCGCAAATCCAAACACTTATCGGGGAAGGTTTCCAACCCAAAGACATCGCCATCATCTATCGCTACAAGGGTCAACACGAACAAGCCTCATTCGATTATTTAATGGAACAGCTCGAACGGTTGGGTTTTGGTTCCTATTGGGTCAACCAGGATAAATCGGATTACAGCACTCAGCACCAAGGCGTCAGAATCGTTACCGCTAAGTCTGCATTAGGCTTGGAATTTAAAGCGGTGTTGATTCCTTGGGTGCAGCAGTTTGGGGTTGGCGATCATCCAATCAGATCCCAACGAGAGCTTTATGTTTCCATGACCAGAGCGCAGGAAGTTCTACATCTGTTTGGGTCTGGAGGTTTTGACATTCTCAAGGATTTGCAACAGAGCGAGCGCTTAGATGTCGTTCAACGTTCAGCGTAGTTGCCGCGTGCTTGGAGCGATCGCGCTCGTATCAAGGGTGCGATCTCCTTCCGTTCTGGCAGAAACTGAGTAAACCAACTGCGAGACTATGCCGAAGATCCCGGCGCGCGATCGCGCTCTAGCTCGCCCCTCGCAATCGTTTGATAGTGTGTGCCATACATCTCACCGAACCAGATAGCAATCGCCCTCTCAACTTCCGACCCTCCTGACGGGTGAAGCTAGAATTCGGCGCTCCGAATTCTTAAGGGAGATCGCTGTCTCGACTTTCAACCCCCTGCCGAATCGGAAGAACTGTGGGCAGCAGAGGGAACGAGGTTCGTTAAGAGAGAAATATAGCGAAGCTGCCACCGGGGCAAAATAACGCTTGAATTTCCACCTCATGTGCCTTGTGGCACTTTTCCCTCCAACTAATAATTGACACTACACCCGTGGGACAGAGCGCTCAGCCAATGCTTTATCACCAAAAGCTGGGATTTTCCCAAATAATCTGTTATCTGACATTCGTTAATACCCTACAGCAGCCCCGTCGCCGCGTGGATCGGCACCACCAAATTTTATATTGGTTGCTGGCTCGATGAGAATTGCACCTGCGTGTCCCATTGTATCTGTGTAGTTATCCACTACCTTGACTGGATGACCTCTTTGAATTAAGTCTTTGACTACAGTTGGCGGCACTCGTCCTTCAATTTTAAGGTCATTAGATGAGGCTCCCCAAGTACGACCTTGCAGCCATCGCGGTGCTTCAATCGCATCTTGGACACTAAATCCGAAGTCTACAATCCGAGTTACAAGGGCAGCTTGGGTTTGTGGCTGTCCTTCTCCCCCCATTGTTCCGTAGACTAAATAGGGTTTCCCATCCTGAAATAGCATTGCCGGATTCAAAGTATGAAAGGTTCGCTTTCGGGGTTCCAAATGATTAACATGCTTTGGATCTAGAGAAAAGAAACTCCCTCGATTTTGTAGCAAAACTCCCGTATTTGCAGCAACAATCCCCGCTCCATAGTCATGATATATACTTTGAATTAAAGATACAGCGTTGCCATCTTTATCAACCACACCCAACCAGACAGTATCGCCTTTGGGATCGAGCAGCTTAGCTTCTTTAACAGCAACTCTCATCTTGATGCGTGCTGCTAAATCCCTACCATGCTCTTTGGACAGAAGCGTATCCAAAGGAATCTTAACGAAGGATGGGTCGCTAAGATACTTGTCTCTATCAGCGAAAGCAAGTTTTGTTGCTTCTACTATCGTGTGGTAGTAATCTGCTGTTCCTTCTCCCATCTTCTTCAAGTCAAAGTTGTTGAGGATGTTAAGAATCGAGAGAGAAGCCATTCCCTGTGTATTGGGTGGAAAATTGTACGCTTTGTATTTGCGGTAGTCTGCTGAAATCGGTTTAACCCAATCAGCCGTGTGTGATGCAAAGTCTTCTAGAGTTAAAATCCCTCCGTTAGCTTCTAAGTCTTTGATGATATTTTGAGCAATTTCACCCCGGTAAAATTCAGCAGCTCCTTTTTCAGAAATTGCTTTCAGGGTTTTAGCAAGCTGTGGCTGTTTAAAGACTTCACCAGCTTGGTAAGACTCACCATTTGACTTAAGATAGGTCTGCTTAAAGCCTTGAAAACGTTGAAGATTCCGGAATTCTTTGTCCTTCTCATCAATATTTGTTTTAGTCCAATAGGTCTGACTAGGAGTTACTGGAAAGCCATTTTCTCCATAGCTAATGGCCGAATCAAACAGCTGACTCCAAGGCAGGCTATTCCCTATACTTTGTTGAGCATATTTATAGGCTTCTCCCCAACCAGAAACCGCTCCCGGTACTGTATTGGCTGCTAAATAGCCTCTGGAGGGGATTTTTGTATAACCTTTAGCTTGATAGAAGTCGATTGTTGCTTTTTGACCAGCTCTACCGCTGGCATTTAAGGCTTTTAATTCGCGAGTTTTAGCATTATAAATTAACCAAAAGTTATCTCCTCCAATACTGTTCATATGCGGATAAACTACTGCTAACGTAGATGCAGCCGCGATTGCAGCATCTACAGCATTTCCATCCTGCCTAAGTACATCTAAAGCAGCTTGAGAAGCTAAATAGTGAGGTGTCGTTACCATGCCATTCATTGACATAGTAGTTGGTCGATTAGCAGCGTTCGCTACATTAATTTTTGTAAGAGTTGAGACAGCTACCAAACTTAGGGCAAAAACGGTTGAAAAACTGAATGCATTTGCCAAAGCAATGACCGTCACTTTTTTCCTAGCCAGATACATCGAGAAGCCCCTTTAGTAATTACCCTGTCCCTATATGACTCACATTATTAAGATACTTTGTTGGAGAAATTAGTATTGAAATTTACAACTGTAGGCAATATGCCGCTTTTAATCTATAGCAACCATCGGGTTAGTTACTATTACTACTCAAACCTCACATACAAGAAGCAGCAGCGCCAGGACGATATAAATTTAAGTCGCTTGATAGAAAGTCTATTGGGTGAATGGTTAGAGCAGAGAAAAGACACAGATTGCCCTGAGCCAATTAGCTCAGCACTACCTAACGGCTTCAGTGGAGCTAAGGGCTAATAACCCGCGTATCATTAGAGATTTGATTAAACAGTTTGATACCACCAAGTATCTGGAGAAGCAGTAATCTGTCCAGTTCTCGGAGATTCGCTAGAGCACGATCGCCCTTACCCAAATGGTTGACCCCAGCGCTGCCAATTTTCCTTGTTAAACGGCGACTTCCATTTTTGAATCAGCGCTTGCTCCAGCTGCTGTCGGGGTTGAGCTTTAGCTGGCGCATCCCACCAAAAAGCCATAGTCACGGCTGTCTTCAAGCCGTACTGATAGTGTAGATCCTGGTACTTTTCAATGTACCGCTTACAGTCATGGGTGCCTTTCCAGCGCTTAGAAGAGTGGCACGTCTCACCGATGTAGAGGATAAGTCCAGCAGCGTTATCCAGCACAAAATAAATGCACGCCTCTCCCGCTCCATCCACTGGCAACCGATAGAACAATGTAGGACACAGGCGGAGGCTGAAGGGATCTATACGGTCTGGCTCGCAATGCGCTGGTGCAAAGTCAAGCTCTGCGAAATCTAATAATGTAACCTGTTGTGCTGGCTTACTGTCCCTAGCGCGTTGCTGGTGAGCAGCGATCTGTCCTTTCCACCTCACGAGAGCATCAGCGTCCATTAGCAGCATATCGGGTCTGTTCTTCCGAGTGGAAGGGGGCTGCGCTGCCGAGAACAGTTCAAGCTGATTGGGTTCCAATGGAGTTTCTTGCTCGTACTAACCAGCTAATGATAAATCCCCTAGAAAAAAGTGACAGATGCAGGGTGCGCTCGCCCTTAGTTCTAGGGGAAACTTGAATAAACTGCTTTAGTGCTATGCCAAAAATTCCAGAGTGCGATCGCTGTCTCCTTTACTCACACGATCCTCATCTCGTCTGTGCCATTCATCCGGGCGGGATAGAAAGCGATCGCTGTTTAGATTTTCGAGAAAACCCGAACGCCGAACCAGAAGAACTCTGGCAACCAGAAGGGGCAACCTACTACAACGGCGAGTTAATCTTGCAACCTAAGCAGCGTTGGACACCGGAAGAACAGTTGGAGATGCTGGACTATCACCCAATGTTTACGGGTAGGTGTCCGCAGTGCGAGATGCCGTTTGATATGAAGAAAACGCCCCCGGTGCATTGGGATTGTCCCCACTGTAGATGGGTGGATGATAGTGTGTGAGCGATCGCACTTGACAATTCAATGAACAATTCAGAAATCGTTGACCAACTAAAATCAGCATCCGATGGCTTGCTATATCTGAGCGAGTCTGACTATCCCTTTGAGGTTTTTTTGTGGGAATCCCCAGAACTACAACCGCTGACAACACAAAAGATTCTGCAACAGACAGGTCATCCTCAAACTACGCCTATCGAAGTCGTAACCGTTGATAATTTCTTTAGGGTGGCAACGACTGAACAAGATTGGTACTCTGAAGAGGAAAAAGCTACGCTCCAGAAGTACCAAGCTCTCGTGGAAACCCTTAAACAAATTCTGAGTAACCCAGAAGTGTATCGCCTGGGTGAAATAGAGATTGATGTTTATATTGTGGGTCAAACTCCCACTGGTGCTTTAGCGGGGTTGTCTACTAAGGTGATAGAAACTTAAAACTGTTTAGCGCTCACACCCAAAGCCATCATTGTCTCCTCTATCAGGCGTTGTGTGGGTCTGGTGGCAATACTTGAAAGTTTTTGAATTCAACATCACCACAATTCAAGTCTGGGGGTGGAGGTGGAATACAGACATTGGGATAAGCCGGACTACACTGACCTGCTTGTGCTGTGATTGTGGGAGTGGGAGATTCTAGATTGAGTGGTCTTTGAGTTGTCGGTTCAGAATTCACGCTGCTCGTTTCACTAT
>NZ_JAMPKB010000079.1:0-24084 GCF_039961925.1 Trichocoleus sp. DQ-U1
CATCGACAGAGCAAAAAAGTTCTTCTAGACTAAGCATGGGACGAGCCTGTAAAGCTGTTGTGTGATGACTTTTAGCTTACTCGCTTGTCCCCTCCTTATCCCGAACTCAGGTTAAATAAGAAGAATTGAGCTAAGTAAAAGAACGGGATAAATTCATCTTGGGTATTGGGCACTCATTTCACTCCTGGTTCACTCAGTCCTCAGCCCTCTTAACTCAGTCCTATTTAGCAGGCCAGGGAATCATGGGATCTTCGGCTAGCTGGTTAGAAACTTCATAAGCACCGTAGCGGTTGAGGTGGCTGGGGTCGGAAAAATAATCGTGTTGAGTAGGATAAAGCTGATTTAAGTCTCGGAAAATTAGCCCTTTTTGGATTGCTTGCGATCGCATATACCGCTGAAATTCTTGCTCATATTCTATGCGTACTGGATCTAAGTAATCCTGGGTCAAAGGCAGGTTTATAAAAACAATCGGAATTTGACGCGCTTGGGTAAATTGCAGCAGCGATTCTAGCGCTTGGGTTTGCTTGCCTTCCATCTTGAAAGCGTAGTAATCGCTGTCATAGTCGCCGCTGACTCTGGCATATTGCTTGTAGTAGGTGGCAGGATTGTAACGAACGGTGAGGGGAAGGAAGCCATCAAAATCGATGGCAAATTGGCTGGCTGTCAATGCTTGGGGAGTATCGGTAGCTCCCTCAGAAGTTGTTTTCGCTGGTTTTGCCCAAACAACATACAGATCTCGCAACCGCGTTTTCATTTGGTCGCGCTGGGGATAAGTTGCTGAGAACGTTCCTAGCGTTTCATTGAGCCAATTATTAACCATTTGATAGCTTTGTGTTAAGGAACCACTAGCTCCTTTATCCGCCGTCGCCGGAGTTTTAGCCGGTGGTGTCGCCGTCGTTCGGCTGGGACTTCCTGGGGTTGAATTCTGCTTGGGGAAAGTACCGGCAAGCAGATGTTGGTAGCCTTGCGAGTTAGCGATCGCATTATAGGTGGCATCTATCCGCCCGCTATTAAACGCTCTGGCACCATCCGCCCAAATAATCAGTTTTGGCAGTTGCTCTGGCGTCAAAACTTGGCGAACCATCAAATCTACTACTTGAGCCGTCGCACCGTTGATGCCAAAGTTAAACACCTGAACACCCGGATATCCCTGCGCTGCCAGTGCTTCTTCCAGCGCTTGAGGATCGACCCCCCGCATTGCCCTAGAACTGCCCACAATCCAAACATCCGGGGGCACTCCCCGTCTTTGTAACAGCATCTGTTGGTAGAGAGCCACTTTTTCGTCTAACAGGCGGTTATTAAAAGAGGGATTAGAACTTCGGGCGGCTGCCAAAATTGCTGCTGATGCGGCATTCCGCTGGGACTTTTCACCCTCGTTCCTTACGGTGATATCTCCTTGGCGAGTGAATCCTTCGGAATTGAATACAGGAGCCTCTGAACCACGAGATTTTTGCAAAGACATCTGGGGCAAGGGAACTGACGTATCCTCGATCGGTTCTCGTGGGTCAAGGGTTGATTTGCCGCTGACCGCTGACGCTTGATTAATGGGTGGTTTTGACTTCAGGATCGCAGACAGAAACCAATCCGTTTGCACCGTGAGCAAGAATCCCAGCATCCCCCAGACCAAAGCCACGACGAAACCTTGGTAATAAGTGTAGGTGGAAGTGCTAAGTTTGCCTGAGGCGACGGGTGCCAGGTCTTTAATCTCCACCGTGGGAATAAACAATTGGGAAGCGCATAACCATTGCTGGATGGTTCGAGTCACTTTGAAAGAGACAGCGCTAGCGGCTGCTTTGAGGTCTTCCTTAGTGACATCAGAACGCAGAACGGGTTCGTTACTGCCAGAGAGGATATCTCCTAGATAAACATCGCTGGCAGCAAATTCTGGGGTTGCTTCCGGTACCAGTCGTTTGCGAGGGGTGAAATCAACGCCCATCTGCCACAAGGGGGTGGAGTGACCGGCGCGACGCCCATAAATTCGCACCCCTTTAATGCCAGGAATCGCCAACCCGCGCAGAAACTTGGCAACAGGTGGCCCGACGGCAGATTGCTGCGGACTAGAGAGTGCCTCGCTCATGATGTGCAACAAATCTTGTTTGCGGCGCAGAGATAAACGAATGCCACCCGTTGTTAATCGCTCGTCTAGGTCGGGATTGAGTAAGCGTTGCAATAAAAACTGAATTGCGTTCAGATCGCCCCGTTGCGCCAATTCCAAAGTGGATTCTGCTAAAGCGGGATCTCTGGACGCAGGTAAATTCAGCCATTCAATCCAGATTGGCGTTTCTTGTTCCGGGACTGGTGTTACACCGTGAGTCTCAACGCCGTAAATGGTGGCAGCGTGAATGCCTTGCGTTGTCAGAGACTCTAAAACGGGAGCGATCGCACTCGTTGCGGTTTTTCGATCGGGTGCAGCGATCGCAATCTCAGCCGCATCGCTCGTGGCAGATGCGGTGTCGCCCGCTGCTTTTAGCTGCTTGAAGAGCTTCTGGCTACAAAATAAATGCAGCGTTGAATCTTTCAAAACTGCGGAGATTTGCATCTCCTGCGCGTTTAACACTTGATTGAGCAAGCGGGCGATCGCTTGGATATCTCCCCAACGCGCCCAATCCTTGAGCATTTCCTCTGGAGGGGTCAGATCCACCCGCAGCCGCCAGTCGGGAGCCGCTTCTCCTCGAACCTGGCTGCAAATCACGGCATCCCGAAACCCTTCCAGCTTCAAATTTCGTAACTGAGCCGCCACCGGCTCCGCCATCAGCGACTCATCGGTGCTGTAGTTAGAATCGCAAAGTACCCACAGACGACGGGAAACCACTGGTGAAGCAGGGGACAATTCTTGATGCTGTCCGGCTCCCCGGCTTCCTGGCTCCCTCCCAAGCGTCTGAATCACGACCTTGACGCCGACTCCCATTGGGCTGAGAGTTTCGCTCAGATAACGCGCGATCGCTTCTGGTTGACCGGAGCGAGCGAGGCTGCGGTTGGAGACTCTCAGCCCGTCAGCATCGCTACTTACTCCTCGCTCGGCAGTCATTTCCTGCCCATCCGTCGGCGTCGCAGCAGCCACGCCTGCGGCATCTGACGCCTGATGCAGTTGCAGCCGCTCTAGGTGAATTTGCTTGATCCAGTCTGGGCGCTGGATGCCCAGTTTCCGACCATAAAGAATCACCTGGTCAATGGGAGCTTCTTGCGGGGGGAACCCAGCTCCCCCTTCCTTCCCCTTCAGTGCCTCGACAAATCGGCTCACAACGGGTCCAGCAGGCGGACATGCGGAGCCTTCACAAAGAATATGCAGGTTATTCCCTCGTAAGCGAAATCGTAGGCGCACTTCCGGAAGACCGATAGCGCGGGAAACCCACTGGGCGAGGGAGGATTGACCCTCTAAATAGGCGATCGGATCGGCATCCAACATCACAAAGAAAGTACCCTGGACTTGCAACAGATGAAAAGACGATGAAGCATGAACGCTGTAGCCCGGAGGGCGCACCCTGCGATTGGAAGTCGCGCTTAAAGGTTGTCACAAAGGATGAAAAATTGGTTGAACACCAAAATTTCAGGATATACTTCACACTTCATACTTCATACTTAATACTTCATACTTAATACTTCAGCAAGCGTTAACCGCTCCGAACGTCCCCAAGCTTTGTACAATTGCTTCTAGATTCTCAGTAGTCTTACACAAGACTGCCATTGGTGCTACCGAATTATTGCCCTTCTGCCATAGCTATTTGCCGAACGCCCCGCGCTTAGGACAGTAGCGCTGAGGAGCGTGTTCCCTTCCTACTATGCCCTAGGAGGCTATCGCTGTATTATTCAGATGCATAAACTAGAAGGATAAGTGCCCCTTGTGCTGTTTAAATTCTGACCTCTTTTATTTGTTTGTCTAAAAAAAAATTAGTTTTCATCTAGACCTTCTCCCATGCAAACTCTTCCTAACAAAAAGCAACCGTCAACCGCCGAGAATGCAACGTCTGCAACTCCCGAAATTTTGTTGAGTTTAGCCACGGTGCCGATGCTACTCGGAGTTTTAGGCATCAAAGCAGTCAGCGAATTGCTATGTGCCATTGGACAAAATAGTGAGGAAGTATTTCGGGGCGATCGCTTGCCGGTTCTCCACGTACCCACCCCAGGAAACACATCACAGGAAGGGGAAAATGAGGAAGAGTAGCGGAAAGTAGATAAAAATACGCTCGCCGACAAACTAGGACGCGATCGCGTGTCTTTGAAGCGAGGCGTTAGCCTAGCGCTGAAAGAGTCAGTTCGCAACCCCTCCCTTTTTCTGGAAAAACCCAGTTGGTGTTCGCTGTAAACCACTTGCTGGGACTAGAAACCCTAAAATTAGGTGATTATTCTTCTTTAGAGAGAATAGACTCTATGAGTTCCCTACTGCAATCGACGGATCAGCCATTGACGGTAACATCTACTTCTGCTTTATTTTTACGTCATCGCCTCAAAGTGGTGGAGGACTTATGGGAGTCTGTTCTCCAGCAGGAATGCGGTCAGGAACTGGTCGATCTGCTTAATCAACTTCGATCGAGGTGTTCGCCAGAAGGACAGGCAACAGAATTGCCTGAGTCAGTACCTCAGCTGATCGAAAAGCTTGATCTCAATGCAGCGATTCGAGCCTCACGCGCCTTTGCTCTCTACTTCCAGCTCATTAACATCGTCGAGCAGCACTACGAACAGCGCGATCAGCAGCTTTCCCGACGTGCTACATACAATGCTCCTGCTGGTGAGGCAGCACCGCGTAAACTTCCTAGCCTGCAAGGAGATGGGGACTCCGCCATTGTGTTGTCGCCAGAGGACATGGAGGAAGAAAACCAAAACGGCGGACCGGGCGCGGATTTGCTCGAAAAGAGCTGGCACCACGATGGCACAGCCAAACGAAATGCCGGGACATTCCACGGGTTGTTTCCCCATTTGCGCCAGATGAATGTGCCTCCGCAGCAAATCCAGCGGTTGATTGACAATCTGGACGTACGGCTAGTTTTTACCGCTCACCCGACGGAAATTGTTCGCCATACGATTCGCGGCAAACAGCAGCGGATTGCTAAGATTCTGCAACAGCTAGACCAGGCAGAAGAAGAATTTAGAGCCTTAGGTTTGACAACTTCTTGGGAAGCAGAGGCTTGCATCGAACAATTAACCGAAGAAATTCGCCTCTGGTGGCGCACCGACGAACTGCATCAATTTAAACCAACCGTGTTGGATGAAGTGGATTACACCCTCCACTACTTCCAGGAAGTGTTGTTTGATACGATTCCCCAGCTTCATCAACGCCTAAAACGTGCCTTAAAAGCTTCTTTTCCGGGACTTACTCCCCCTGTAAACAACTTCTGCCAGTTTGGTTCTTGGGTAGGGGCAGACCGGGATGGAAACCCCTCAGTCACCCCGAAAGTCACTTGGCAAACCGCTTGCTATCAGCGCGGTTTAGTGCTGGAGAAGTATATCCAATCGTTGCGGCAACTGACAAATCAGCTCAGCTTGTCGTTGCACTGGAGCGATGTCTTGCCAGATTTGCTGGACTCCTTAGAGCAGGATCGGTCGCAAATGCCAGAAGTATACGAGCATCTGGCAATTCGATACCGACAAGAGCCTTACCGCCTGAAGCTGGCATACATTCAGCAGCGTCTGCAAAATACCAGCGATCGCAACCGGCGACTTTCGGATGGCGAAAACTTGCATCGGCAAATCTCAGATAGCCAGTCTCACGTCGTTTACCGCTCTGGAGAAGAATTTCTAGCAGAACTGCGGCTAATTCACCGGAACCTGATTGAGACGGGTTTATCGTGCCGGGATCTGGAAAATTTAATTTGCCAGGTGGAAATCTATGGCTTCAACTTGGCGCACTTAGATATTCGCCAGGAAAGCACTCGCCATTCCGACACCTTCAACGAAATAACCCAATACCTGCAAATTCTGCCTAAGGCATACAACGATCTATCGGAAGCCGAGCGTGCGCTGTGGCTGGCAACGGAACTGCAAACCAAGCGCCCGTTGATTCCAGCAGAATTGCCATTTTCTGAAAAAATTTGCGAAACCGTTGAAACCTTCCGAATGCTGCGGCAGCTCCAGCTAGAGTTTGGTTCTCAAATTTGCCAAACTTACATCATCAGCATGAACCGGGAAGCCAGCGACGTTCTGGAAGTGCTGCTGCTGGCAAAAGAAGCGGGTCTGTATGACCCCTCCACAGGAAAGAGCAGCATTATGGTAGTGCCGCTGTTTGAAACGGTGGAAGACCTGAAGCGGGCACCCGCAGTCATGCAAGATTTGTTTGAACTGCCTTTGTATCGCGCTTGTCTTGCAGGAGGCTACGAAAACGTTAAAGATTCGCAAGCGTTAAAGGTTGAGGATTCAAACCAACCTGCCAACTTGGAATCTCCAACCTATAACCTGCAAGAGGTGATGCTGGGCTACTCAGACAGCAACAAGGATTCCGGCTTCTTGAGCAGTAACTGGGAAATCCATAAAGCTCAGAAAGTGCTACAAAAAATCGCCGAACAGTACGGCATCGCCTTACGGATTTTCCACGGGCGCGGCGGTTCGGTCGGTCGCGGCGGCGGTCCCGCCTACGAAGCGATCCTGGCTCAACCCGGTCATAGTATCAATGGGCGGATCAAAATTACCGAACAGGGGGAAGTGCTGGCTTCTAAATACTCGTTGCCAGAGTTAGCTCTGTACAACCTGGAAGCGGTGACAACCGCTGTGATTCAGGCAAGCTTGCTGCGAACCGGATTTGATGATATTGAGCCGTGGAACGAAATCATGGAAGAGTTGGCGACGCGATCGCGTGCCCACTATCGCGCCTTGATTTATGAACAACCGGATTTAGTCGATTTCTTCCACCAGGTGACGCCTATCGAAGAAATCAGCCAATTGCAAATCAGCTCTCGTCCGGCTCGTCGCGGCGGTAAAAAGGATTTAGCGAGTCTGCGGGCAATTCCTTGGGTCTTTAGCTGGACGCAAACGCGCTTCCTGCTGCCGAGTTGGTACGGCGTCGGAACCGCATTGCAAGAGTTTTTGAACGAAGAACCCGAAGAAAATCTGAAGCTGCTGCGTTATTTCTACTTTAAGTGGCCTTTCTTCAAGATGGCGATTTCTAAAGCAGAAATGACCTTGTCGAAAGTCGATTTGCAGATTGCTCACCACTACGTGCGAGAGTTATCCCACCCGGAAGATCGCGATCGCTTTGAAGCCTTGTTTGAGCAAATCAAGAGCGAGTTTCACCTCACTTGCGATTTAGTGCTGACGATTGCGGGTCACAAACGGCTGTTGGATGGCGATCCAGTCCTGCAAAGGTCTGTGCAGTTACGCAACGGCACGATTGTCCCTCTGGGCTTCTTGCAAGTCTCTCTGCTAAAACGCCTGCGTCAACATGGCAAGCAAGCAGCGTCTGGTGTTGTCCATTCTCGTTACAGTAAAGGCGAATTGCTACGCGGGGCGCTGTTAACGATTAACGGGATTGCTGCCGGGATGCGGAATACGGGTTGATGGGGAATGGCTAATCAGTTAAATCAAATCTGTTGAATTGTCCATAAAAGAACCCCACCCCCAGCCCCTCCCCGCTTGCGGGGAGGGGAGCCGGAGACGCAGGCTCTGGCGGGGTGGGGTTCCGGAGAATTGTGGGGAATAAACGGGATTTGATATCATTAACCATTACAAATAATTAGCCATTAGCTGTTAGCCATGAATAAAAAACGTATGTTAATTTGTACTTTTATGGCGTTAGCATCAGGTTGTTTCGGTGCTTACATGGGTGTACAAATTAAGTTAATGGCTGATAACCAACGCTGCGAAAATGTGACAAAAAATACCTTAGAATTTGCAGCATTCAAGACAGCGTGCCAAGCTTGGATGATGCCGGGAGCTTATATGCAAGGCAGCAGCAGCGGCTTGTGGGGTGGAATGGTTGTGGGAGCTTTTATCGCGGGTTTGGCAACTCACCACAAGCAGCCTGAGTGAATTGATATAAAGAGGAAGTTTAATAGCGGGTTGAGGAGAATAAAGCGCGCTTTATTCTTCCATCATCTTCTCTCGAATCCAACTCACAATATCGGCAACTAAATTCGGCTGATTGGGAGAGAATGTTTGGAGATTGCAAGGCTGTTCGCACACTACACAAATTCTCCTCGCGTTATGAAACTTGCTCAGAGATGTGAGGAAAGTTTGGCTGAAGCCTTGGGGTGTTTCGCTGCTTGTATCTTCGTAAAAAATTAGGAAGACTTCCTGGCATTTTAGCTGACAATAAACTTTGAGAGCTTGCATCGTTTCCGGTTCCCCATTCTGACGTTCGGGACAGCCTTGCATCACCATCTCGGCGTAAATTTCCGAGGCGGGGTTATCTGGGTTCTCGAATTTGCTGCTGTCAATGCAAATGAGGTGAATGGTGTCGTTGAGGTTGGAGTTATTAGCGATCGCTGTGTTGATAAGTTTGGGTAAATTAGATATGTTGAGGCTTTGCTGGGAGTCGTAGGAAGTGAAAGCCGTGGTTTCTTGAATTTCTGGATGAGCGGAAGTTGGATTGTGCCAAGCTTGGTAAAAGTCTAAGTAATTCATGTTTTGGGCGCAGTGCCAGATAATTTTGTAGCTAGCATTGTAGCGATTGAAATCGTTTTTGTAGACTTGCTCTGTTAGACAACTCCTTAAGCTTGTGACTGCTAGAGAAAGCAGCTTACCGTGAAGTAATGTTTTCAAGCTGTCAACAGCTTCCTTCTGTGTCAACATCCTTTCGCTAGTTCTTAGCAGGTGAACCAGAGCGTTGATGGAGTTTTCGCTCCTAGATACAGTTTTGTTCAAAAACCAAGCGATACCCTCATGAACCTCCTCATCTTTGCTGGTATAAATTAGTTTAACTAGAGCATTAGCGATGGTATGGTCATCAGCAGCAAGTTCGCTCAATTTACTTACAAGTGCCACACGCAATGATCTATCTTTGTAGTTGAGCAGCCATTTAATTATGACCTTTTTATTACTCAATTTTGCAATTTTAATAGCTGTATTACGATTTTTTTGGATGCTCTCCCATAATTGTTTATCCTCACTAACTAACTTAGGTTTACAGCGTGGTTGTTCAGTCAAGGCAGTAGTGATAGTTGAATTTCTAGCACTAATCTTACATAAACTATCTTCGGCTCGTAAAAAAATATAGTCGTTTTTACTGTGCCTTAGCTCAATTAAAGTGGTAATAGCAGTGGAATCACTATTGTGAATGTCCAAAAGCTCTTGAGCTGCTCGTAAACGTATTTCCTCATCGTGACTGGGAGCAAGCAGATCAGTCAGGGTGTCAATAACAAACTTCTTGTTATAATCGATTACTTTCAAAATCCTAAGAACTAGAATAGCAATCCACTGATTTAAGTTAGTCTCTAATAGATATTTCAATTGATTGATAGCATATTGGTTACCAACACCAATTCTTATCAAGCTTTCAGTAGCTTCATGCCGAACGAGCAGATAATTGCCTGTAAGTAGCTTAATCAGAGCTTCGATAGCTTTAGAGTTGCCAGCACCAATTTGTCCTAAAATTTTAGCAATTTCACGACCCTTATCTTGCTCGGTGGGCAATTGCTTTGTCAGGAGGTTGATTACCTTGTTATGATCTGTCTCTATCAAGGCTGATCTGGCTCCCTGAGCAACTGAATCGAGGCATTTAGACCACTTTTGTTTTACAGTGTCAAAAGAGCCAAAACCCCACTCGACAAGCTTGTTCACAATTTTATCAGCGCCGTTATAGCGAGGAAATTCTGTAATTCCGGCTGAAGCTAGGAAAGTTGCTTGAAACCAATAAAAACCCCCAAGTTCATCTTCAAAATTTACTAATGTATTTATAAACTCATTTTTTTGTTTTTCTAGGACTTCTTCTTTTGGTCGCCCCAGCCACAGTAAAATTACTTCTTTCCACTGCGGCTCAAAAATGCGGTAAACATTCCCCGGTAACGGTTGAGGATTGTCATTGTCGTGAGTCAGGAAAAAGTGCCAATCATCAATCGCCAACGCTGCAAAATATTCCTGAAATGTCAGATGCCAGAACGCATAGACAGGTTCATCAGTTTCTGCATCGCAGTAAACCTCATTCAGCCATCCACTCTCCGTTGCTAACTTAAACAGAGATTTACCCATTACCTTATGAACAAATCTCTTCCGTAGTGGCAACTTCTTATTAATTGCTTCCAGTGCTAGCTTCCCGAATGCTTCATGCAACTCATCCTGCTTATCCAAGTCTTCGGTAAGCAATGGATGTGCCTTCCACTCATAGAAATCCTCTCGAAATCGCTGGTAAAGCATCGCCTTCGTCTTCGGCAACTCCCCTTGCTTCACCGCCCAGGTTTGACACAACAGCGCCAACCGTAAGGGATTTCTAATCAAATCTCGAATCCGTTCCCGCCCCGATTCCCCTAACTTCTCCCGTAACTGCTTCCCTAACTGAGGTTTCCCCGCCTTGGCAAACCACTCCCCAATAAACTCCACCACCTGCGAATCGTCAAAATCCAGGGTGCGATAGATATCGCAATTCGGCACTACCCGATCGTTCGCCTGCCAAACATTCAGCCGACAGGTTAACAGGGTTTGCGCCTGCGCCACCCAACCCCTCAGCTGATTGGCAATTCCTTGTAGAGGCGAATTTGCCCCCGTGGATGTATCCGCCCGTATTTCATCCACCCCATCCAACAGCAACCACACCTGATGAGAATTAAACAACTGCATCAACTCAGTTTGCATCTGGGCTGATACCACCATTCCTTGAAGAGACAGCGCCTCCTTTAGCCAAACCTGGAGTAAATACTCTTCCAAGGTTTTCCCATCCAAACTCCCCAGTTGAATGCAAATTGGCAACCGGGAAACATTTTCTGAATTTTTGAGATGACGGGCAATTTGCTCTAACCACGTACTTTTCCCCGCCCCCGGTTCCCCAATAATGGCAATCGTCTTGCCTTCCCCCGCCTCTATCACCTCCCGGAGAAACGCATCCGCTTCAAACCGCTTCTCAATTTCCTTCTCATTTAGCTGATATTGCAACCGCCCCTCATCTGGGGATGGGCAAAACTCCTCACTCCGTCGAGGCTGAGTTGTCGGTTTCACCAATCCCAGCGGCACATAGATACCCACCTCATGCCCCAACCCCGTACCCGTCGCCTGTCGCCGGAATTGGTAACGCCTCAGCTGTTCCTCCAGCATTTTGTGGCAGATATCGCGCCAGTCAATCGAGTTTTCTGGGGTTGCATCTGGAGGATTCGACTCTTTCGGATCGATTAACTCTGCTAGTTCTAAATTTAAGGCTGTAGCGATTGCGATCGCATTATCCAAATCAACAGATTGTCCTGCAAAAAACCGCTTAACCGTCTTTTCACCCACTCCAGAGGCTTCAGCAATGTCCAAATACGTCCAAAGCTTGCCCTCATAATTGCGTTTAGCAGCCTTACCTTCTATGAGTTTCTGCTTTCCAGCCTCGTTTACCTGAACGGTGTTGCGATTGCGGATTTCAGCCATAGTCAACGGAAAAGAGCAGTTGCGGATATTAATAGCTTAAGCGGCGTCACGGTTTGATGAGGGTCAGAAAGGGTCACTTAATCTCTGTCCCTAAGAGTTCTGCGGTTTCCCCAGTCAATTCGCTTTCGTGGAATTGTACGGTTCAGCAATTCCACAAATGACTACTAACCTGTTCAAATATTTACTTATAGTTGAAAACCCAGAACTTCAAGCTTTACTCTTAGTTGTTCTTATCCTGTCCTCAGACTCAGTTAATCTTAAGAAAGCCAGCGCTGTATCATTTCTTATCCAAGCAGGATTGATTGATATCGGGGGCATTATTTCAGTTATGTCGGGAACATCCTTGCCATTAGTCATCCTTATGATGTTGGCGCAAGGCGTTTATTTGATTATCGATGCTTACCGCGCCGAAAAAAGTGGTCAGTAGACGAAGCGCGGGGTGAAGCATTCGCATTAATAATTTCGGTTAAGTGGCATAGGCGATCGCGCTTTCTTCTTTGCCCCTACCGCTAACCATCTGCAATATCGTTGAGTTGAATTGGAAAACTGTATGAAAAAACGCCGATGGGTGTGGTTCTTTAGTTTGCTGTTTACTTCCCTGCTTGTCGTCACCAGTTGCGGCAACAATTTCGATGATGTCAAAAACCTCAAAGCCGGTGCTGGTAAGCAAGTTATCGTTTTAGGCGATAGCATCGCTTCTGGATATGGTGTGGACAAGACAGAAGCTTTTCCCAGCGTGTTGAGTCGTCAACTCGGTTTGCCAATACTGAATCGCGGTGTTAGCGGCGATACAACCGCAATGGGGTTAAGTCGCTTACAAAAAGATGCGATCGCGGCAGAACCTTGGCTAGTAATTGTTGAATTAGGCGGAAACGATTTTCTGCGAAAAATTCCCAAAACTGAGACAGAACAGAACTTGCGACAAATTGTCACTTCGATTCAACAACAAAAAGCAATTGTTGTGCTGCTAGGAATAAATCTCGGCTACATAGAAGATGAATATGACGAACTTTATAAGCGTGTTGCTAAAGATACACAGGCTTATTTAATTCCACAGGTTTTAACCGGAATTGTAGATGATCCGAAAAATCGGCAAGAAGATATCATTCATCCAAACGCAGCCGGACACCAGGTTTTAGCCACCCGCGTTGCTAAAAATTTACAGCCCTTGTTAGCCCAGGCTACTTGGCCTCCAGCTTTGTTGCAATATCGACGGAGTGCTAATCAAACATAGGAGCGATTTGCTCTCAAACTGTTAAATATTTCCACTAAATCAATTTTTGTCAAGCCCCTTGGGTTGTAAAAGAATAAAATAGACATTAGCCTCTAGAGCTGACTTTCGCTGTTACGAATAAGAGGTAAAGATTTCGTAACAAGTCCTACAGAATTGGATCGTAGAAAGTCTGTATCCAATAAGAGTTTGCCCTTGTCTATTTCACTAGAGATTCTTTTATGACCTCCTCGATCCGCTTCCTCATGTGCGCTCCCGACCATTACGACGTGGATTATGTGATTAATCCCTGGATGGAGGGCAATATTCACAAATCCTCGCGCGATCGCGCCGTAGAGCAATGGCAAAAGCTTCACTACGTCCTCAAAGACCACGCCATTGTCGATTTGGTTGCACCCCAACGCGGTGTGCCTGATATGGTGTTTACAGCCAATGCTGGGCTGGTGCTGGGAGATACCGTCGTCCTGAGCCGCTTCTTCCACAAAGAGCGGCAGGGTGAGGAGCCTTATTTCAAGCAATGGTTTGAGGAAAAAGGCTATAAGGTGCATGAACTGCCCAAGGACTTGCCGTTTGAAGGCGCTGGTGATGCGCTGCTGGATCGAGAGGGGCGCTGGTTGTGGGCGGGATACGGCTTCCGCTCAGAACTCGATTCTCACCCGTTGTTGGCAAAGTGGCTCGACATCGAAGTGCTATCGCTGCGACTGATGGATGAGCGGTTCTATCATCTGGATACCTGCTTCTGTCCCTTGAGTGGCGGCTATTTGCTCTACTATCCCCCCGCATTTGATTCTTACACCAACCGCTTGATTGAAATGCGAGTTGCGCCGGAGAAGCGGATTGCCATTGAGGAAGCGGATGCGGTGAACTTCGCCTGCAACGCGGTGAATATTGACCACGTTGTAGTGATGAATAAGGCGAGTGAGGCACTCAAAAAACGCCTTGCCGATGTTGGATTCCAAGTCATCGAAACGCCGCTGACAGAATTTTTGAAAGCCGGTGGCGCTGCCAAGTGCCTGACGCTGCGGGTGACGGAACCCGTCCGAGAAGAAGTCCATGCCAATGTCTCGGTGGAAAGCCGCACGATTCGTCTAGAAGGGCATTTGCTGGACTCCGGCTTAATCAACCGTGCTTTAGATTTAGTCGTAGAAAATGGGGGCAGCTTCCAGGTTCTCAACTTCAGCCTGGGAGAGCAACGGCAAAGTACCTCCTCTGCGGAGGTGAAAGTGTCGGCTCCTTCCCACGATGTGATGGAAGCGATATTGTCGCAGCTCATCGATTTAGGTGCAGTGAATTTGCCCCAAGATGAGCGTGATGCCAAGCTGGAAGATGTCATCCAAGCTGGGGTAGCGCCAGATGATTTCTATGTGTCCACCATTTATCCCACAGAAGTCAGAATCAATGGGGAGTGGGTGCGGGTGCAAGATCAGCGCATGGATGGCGCGATCGCCATTACCCAGACTCCCAACGGACGGGTAGCACGGTGTAAACTGCTGCGGGATTTAGAACTTGGCGAACAGGTAGTCGTTGATGTCGTCGGTATCCGCACAGTGCGGAAGACGGAATCCCGCGAACAGCGCAACACCCAAGAGTTCAGCTTTATGTCTGCCGGGGTTTCCAGCGAACGCCGAGTGGAATTGGTGGTCGAACAAGTTGCCTGGGAACTTCGCAAAATTCGCGATGCTGGCGGTAAAGTTGTGGTAACAGCAGGGCCAGTAGTGATTCATACGGGCGGTGCCGAACACCTGACGCATCTGATTCGGCAAGGTTATGTGCAAGCGTTGCTGGGAGGAAATGCGATCGCTGTCCACGACATCGAGCAGTCTATGTTGGGAACCTCTCTGGGTGTGGATATGAAACGCGGCGTCGCCGTTCGGGGTGGACACCGCCATCATCTGAAAGTAATTAACACAATTCGCCGTTATGGCAGTATTGCCAAAGCTGTTGAGAACGGTGCGATCAACAGCGGTGTCATGTACGAGTGCGTCCGCAATGGCGTTCCCTTCTGCCTTGCCGGTTCCATCCGCGATGATGGCCCCCTGCCAGATACTCAGATGGACTTAATTAAAGCTCAGGAAGAGTATTCCCAACTGCTGCAAGGTGCAGACATGATTTTGATGCTCTCTTCGATGCTGCACTCAATTGGGGTGGGAAATATGACCCCAGCCGGGGTGAAGATGGTCTGCGTAGATATTAACCCAGCCGTTGTCACCAAATTGAGCGATCGCGGTTCTGTCGAATCCGTCGGCGTCGTCACCGATGTCGGGTTATTCCTCAGTCTGTTAGTGCAACAGCTGGATAAGTTAACCAGTCCTTATCACATTGCTCAATCAGCTTAATTATTGTGTAAACACGATAGGGTGGGCAGTGCCCGCCCTATTTTTTTTTCCAATAGTGGCTCTGAAAGCGTGAAAACAGACAGCATTTTCTATCAACTATTCCAAGCTTTTCCCAGCATCTTCTTTGAATTGATTGGTCAACCTGCTTCAACGGGTAACACCTATCAATTCACTTCAGTTGAAGTTAAACAAACTGCTTTTCGTATCGATGGTTTATTTCTACCCTCTGACGATTCTGCCGACCAACCCATTTATTTTGTAGAAGTACAATTTCAAGGCGATCCAAGGTTCTATCAGCGCTTTTTTGGCGAAATATTTTTATACCTCTCTCAATATGAGCGACCGAATGATTGGCGCGGAGCAGTAATCTTTAAAAACAGAAGCCTAGATCCTGGCGTACAAGCGCAGTATCGAGAATTACTGACCAGTCCGCGAGTTAGGCGGATATATTTGGATGAATTAGGAGAAGCGGCAGATCGATCTCTTGGCGTGGGAGTGGTGAAATTAGTCGTAGAAACTAAAAAGAAAGCCACCGAGTTGGCAAGGCAGCTACTGAATAAAGCTAGTCAAGAAATTGCTGATGAAGCCATCAGGCGACAAGTTATAGAGTTGATTGAGACAATAGTTTTGTATAAGTTTCCACAAATGACTCGCCAGGAGATGGAAGCAATGTTTGGATTCAGTGAGTTAAAGCAAACTAGAGTTTATCAAGACGCCGTCGAGGAGGGTAAACTGGAAGCAAAATTAGAAGCAGTGTCTCGATTATTGACATTAGGGTTGACTGTGGAACAGGTCGCAGAGGCTTTAAGTTTGACAATTGAGCAAGTCAGACAAGCCGCAGAAGCGAAGACTTCCGATTAGGCACTTAATTAGTATTGCTGGGATGGGAATTCATTGCCCAAATCATTGCAAAAGGAATGCCCATACCCAGCCTACTGCCGACAAGAGTATTTACCGAGCGACTTTGAACCATTGGGTAACGCCTTCAGCGATCGCTGCCGCCATCTTCTGCTGCGCTTGCGGATTGACCACCCATTCAAATTCTTCTGGATTGCTCATAAAACCTAATTCCAGCAATACAGAGGGTGCAGAGGCAGGACGCGCGAGGGCTAAGTTATCCCAAAAAACGCCGTAGGAAGGACGCCCCGCCTGAGTCACGATGTAGTTATGCAGAAACATCGCTAAGCTGTGGGCTTGGGGATGATACCAAAAAGTCCCAAAACCCTGCGTATTCTGGGCATCTCCTTCATCGGGGAGGGAATTGTAGTGAATTGAAAGCGAAATTGCCGGTTTCACTGCGTCAATGATTGCTACCCGTTCTGGCAACGACACCGCCTTATCAACCTCCCGCGTCAGGTACACTGTGGCACCCCGTGCAATCAGCTGAGTGGCGATCAGCTTTGACATGGTGAGCGTCACCTCTTTTTCGGGATAGCCGGTTGGTCCTCCTGCGCCACTGTCTTCACCGCCATGTCCGGGATCGAGAACAATTTTGATTCCAGATAAAGGCTTGTTGGAAGACTGAGAACGGAGAGGGGAGGGGCCAGAGGTGAGACGAGGGGGATGGCGCAGAGATAAAATCAGGCTCGTGCCTTCATATCTCACCGTATAACCCCATTGCTGAGCGGATTTGAGATTAAACGTATATTGAACGGTTTCTGGGGCGACCTGTTGCCAATCCAGGCGAGAAATGACGGGATCGGGGTCGAGGCGAATGATGTCCGTTTGCGCCGTCGTGTTATACAGCGTTAATGTCAGCGTGCGATCGCCCTGCTGCACAACGAGCGGTACCGGCACTTGTAAGGGAAAAATGACTTCTGTGGCACCGGGAATCTTCCGAGCGCGAATACTGCGAATCAGCGATCGCGGTGGCACCGAACCCTTGACAATTTGAACTTCCTTACTGTTAATCCAACCGCCATAGTCCAAGCGCACCCATTCCCCGTCTCGCCCTGTAATTGTAGCTCGCGTAGTTTTTGGCAACGGTGTCAGACGAGAATAATCCGTACTTGGCCCGGTTCGGGCGACCCCAGCATCAACAATTACCTCAGCCACTTCTAGCTGGGCCGGAGAGAGAATCTGAATCTTCGCCGGTCCCTCCTGACTCACAATCTGCCCATTTTTTTCTACTTTGAACTGGGGACGACCCAAATCCGCCGCCGCCGCCGCTGCCGCACAACCCAGGTAGTGTCCTGCCCCAGCGACAGCATAGGGCTGATTTTGTGCGGTTAAGGCAGCAGAATTCGCTGGTAGCTGTACAACCTGCTGCTGGTTAGTCAGCGGAATCGTTTGATTTGCCAAATTGACGGAAACATTGGCCTCAACAGGAGCAACCGCGCCGAAACACAGCAATTCACCCGGTAGTCTGGCGAGATCCTGCGATGGAGTCAGGGAATCTTTGGCAAATGCCAACCCCTTTGGTGGCTCAGGGTGGGCGGCAGCCCGCGTAACTTTAAGTTTGACGGCTTGACCTTGATAGCTCACCGTAAAGAGGTTCTCTCCCGGCTTTAACGGAAAACTGGGAGCAAAATGCCCCTGTTTGCTCCGCGCGATCGCCTTCCCATTTACCAACACTTTTCCGGGCGGTGGAGCTGTGCCAATTAAGAAAATTCGGTCAGCTGTGGTTTTATGGCTAGCAGGAGGATAGGAAACGTAAAGAGATTGTTTTGCCGATACTGGTGCTGCCATAACCACCCCTAATACAGCCAATCCCAGGATGTTTCTCATGTTAAATCCTAAGTTCCTTACATCAATTAGAGGATAAAATTACTAAAAAAGTTTCTTTAATCTTGTAAAAGTTTTGTGGGGAGTCCATCGATACTCTTTTGATTCTTTTCGCACCAATAGTCAAAGATTCCTTGTTTCCCTTTTTTTTCACCCCATTCTCTGATAGTTTTTCTTTCTTCTTTCAGTTCATAAATGGGCACGCCATATCCGCATGAAGTTTGTACTAATTTTATCTCAAGTACCACGATCTGACGTTCTCCTAAGATTGGCGTAAACAAGGAATAAAATTTGTCCCAGGCTTCATGTCTTGGAAAAATTACTTTTCCCTGACCGTATAAACGAAGAATCAAAGGCTTTTCAGAAAAGCTGCAAAACATGATCGTCATCCGCCCATTTCCTGGTTCATGTAAATGAGCGGAGGTCTCGTTGCCACTCCCAGTTAAATCAAGGTAAGCCACTGTATTATTATCAATACAGCGGAAAGTATCTACTCCTTTAGGCGACAAATTAATCCGACCTTCTTTCGGTGCAGTCGCGGTAAAGAAGATTTTCTGCTCCTGAATAAAGTCTCGGAGATTCTGATTTAATTCATCGTAAACTTTAGCCATATCTAGTGTCTTAGCCCACCGATTATCCAGTTAATAGTATTTTAATTATCAAGCAATTTACAGAGGTCGAAGCATTACCAGGTATCAATAGTTTAGAATCTAATTGGCAGGAAAACGAGTGGGATTGATGGCATTGAAAGGAACGAAGCTATCGATTTCGTCTAACTTCCGGTAAAGGCAAAGTGCTAATACCAGATGCTAGAAGCGAAGTCGGGAGGTACTCAGTCAAAGCCAAAAATAGTGTCACTCAGGGGTTAAACCGTACCAAAAGCGCGATCGCCCAAGCGTGGGAATTGTCCGTCGTCAGTCCTTTGAGGGGTTTGAAGGTCTATAAGCGATCGCAAAGCAACTGTTAGCCTTGTTATCGTTCCTATAGGATAGGTGATAAGGCAGCCAACAAAGCCACTCTGCCAAGGTTTTACAAACCAGCGATCACCGATCGCAGACTGCAAACAACAAGCAACGAACAACTCGTTAAGACTGTGGCACAATTAACGGGGTGGGTTGCCGACATGGCTCTTCTTTTAAGCATTTTATGACTAAGTTTGTCTTTGTCACCGGCGGCGTGGTTTCCAGTATTGGCAAGGGAATTGTAGCAGCAAGTTTAGGACGCTTGCTGAAGTCGCGTGACTATTCGGTTTCTATCCTGAAATTAGATCCGTATATTAACGTCGATCCGGGGACGATGAGTCCTTTTCAGCACGGAGAAGTGTTCGTAACGGCAGATGGTGCCGAGACGGATTTGGACTTGGGGCACTACGAACGCTTCACCGATACGTCCATGTCTCGGCTCAATAGCGTCACAACTGGCTCGATTTACCAAGCGGTACTCAATAAAGAACGTCGTGGCGATTATATGGGGGGCACCGTGCAGGTAATTCCCCATATTACGAATGAAATCAAAGATCGCATCCAGCGAGTTGCCAAAAATACCAACCCGGATGTGGTGATTACGGAAATTGGCGGCACGGTGGGCGATATTGAATCCCTGCCATTTTTGGAAGCAATTCGTCAGTTCCGCAAAGATGTGGGGCGTCATAACGTGCTGTATATGCACGTAACCCTGATGCCGTGGATTCCCTCGGCAGGGGAGATGAAAACCAAGCCGACGCAGCATTCGGTGAAGGAATTGCGGTCGATCGGGATCCAACCGGATATTTTAGTTTGTAGATGCGATCGCCCTCTACACCCAGGACTCAAAGAAAAAATCTCAGAGTTCTGCGATGTTCCCGTCGAGTGCGTGATTACAGCCCAAGATGCCAAAAGTATCTACGAAGTGCCGCTGATTTTAGAACGGGAAGGACTAGCACAGCAAACCCTAGAATTGTTGCAACTAGAGCAACGCCAACCCAACTTGAGCCAGTGGAAAATCTTAGTAGATCGCCTATATCATCCAACTCACCGGATAGAGATTGCCATCGTTGGTAAATATGTAAGGTTAACAGATGCCTATCTCTCAGTGTTGGAAGCTTTGCGCCATGCAGCGATCGCAATGAATTGTGACCTTAACCTCCGTTGGGTTAGCTCGGAAAGCATCGAATCGGGCAGTGCCGAAACTTACCTGGCTGGTGTGAACGGCATTGTAGTACCTGGAGGTTTTGGCGTTCGGGGTGTCGATGGCAAAATTGCGGCGATTGAATACGCCCGTAAAAACCAGATCCCCTTCCTCGGTTTGTGTCTGGGGATGCAATGTTCGGTGATTGAATGGGCGCGACACGTCGCAGGATTAGAAGATGCCAATAGTGCTGAATTTGCCCCGAATGGATCGAATCCGGTGATCAACCTGTTGCCGGAACAGCAAGATGTGGTGGATTTAGGCGGCACGATGCGCTTGGGGCTATATGCTTGTCGTTTAGCGCCCAATACTCTAGCCTTCCGGCTCTATCAAGAAGAAGTGGTTTACGAACGGCATCGGCATCGGTATGAGTTTAATAATGCTTATCGCAACCTGTTTTTAGAAACCGGCTATGCGATCAGCGGTACCTCGCCGGATGGGCGATTAGTGGAAATTATTGAACTACCTAACCATCCTTTCTTTATTGCCACCCAATTCCACCCGGAATTTAGCTCTCGACCCAGTAATCCCCACCCGATGTTCCAGGGATTGATTCAAGCGGCACTAGCCCAGCTTGACCCCGGACTTGCTCGTTCTGACTCCTCACAGCCTACCCAAGAAGATGCGACGCTCCAAGCAGCTGAGGTATCTTAACAGTTGCTGGCAATTCCAGCAGGACGGAAAGCGATCGCTTCACGTCCTGCTTTCCACCAACCACTTGCGCGGGGGAGCGTTGTCAGTGCCAGAACTCACCTTAATGTGAGGAGGTCATGTGGCGTATTGGATTAAAGTGAGTTATGAGCGAAATGAATATGTAATCGATCTTGACCGCATCAGTGCCTTCGCTTGCACCCCGAACGGTAAGGTAACTTTTTGGTTGCCTGATAGTGCCATCCCAATTATTATCAACCGTCAAAGTAACCCGGATGGCTATCAGCAAGTAATGGACTATATTCAACAAGTTAGCTTCCATTCACTGGCAGCATCTTGGATCAAAGTTAGTTATGAACGGAATGAATATGTAGTCGATCTCAACCGTATCAGTAGCTTTTCCTATTCTTCTAACGGTAGGCTCACGTTCTGGTTGCCGAATAGTGCTATTCCCATCATTATCAACAAGCAGAATGACCCGGATTGCTATCAGAAAATTTTGGAATATATCAAACAGAAAACCGGGCACTCATTTTAACCAGTAGGGAGAACGACAAGTGCTGAGACTAACACTCCTCAATCCTCAACCCTCAGTCCCCAGCCCTGAACCCTCAACTTTCAGTCTTCAAAATTTGCCAAGCCAATTTTGCCGCCCCAACCATTCCAGCTTGGTTGCCTAACTCAGCTTTTATTAGGTGCAAACCCTTACGGGAACTCTTCAGCACCCGCCGCTCAATTTCTGCTTGTGCAGCCGGAAAGAAAAATTCTGCACTTGCACTAACGCCGCCGCCAATGATAATCGCTTCCGGCGTTAAAACATAAATGAGACTCGATAATCCAACACCGAGATCGCGTCCGTAGCTTTGCCAAAATTCTAATGCTTGGCGATCGCCTGTGCTTGCCAGCTTGCCCAGTTCCTCTGGTTCTAACCCTGTACGGCGGCGAATGGCGGCTACTGAGGCGTATTGCTCTAAAGAGCCTTGATTGCCGCTATTACAGGGCGGACCCTCTGGATTTAAGGTAATTAATCCTAGCTCAGCGGCGGCACCTTGATGACCCACAAACAGGTTCCCATCGAGGATAATCGCACCCCCCACACCTGTACCGAGTGTTAGCAGAATCAAATTCCGGTAATGGCGTCCAGCTCCTAACCAAGCTTCTCCCATCCCAGCACAGTTAGCATCATTAGCCAGAACTGTGGGTAAACCTGTTTTGGCTTCTAACCAATCTGCGAGGGGTACATCATGCCAGCCTGCCAGGTTAATCGCGACTCTAGCAATTCTACCTGATGCATCGGCGGGACCAGGGGTACCGATACCGAGCGCGATCGCGTGTCTTTCCGGATCGAGATGCGCGATCGCTTCTATCATCGCATCCAAAACCGCTGTCGGTGTTGCCGGTTGCGGTGTCGCCACACTCAACGACTCCAAGCAAGTCCCATCCTCGCGGAACCTCCCCAGCTTAATTGCCGTTCCTCCCAGATCAATGCCAATTACTTCCCGATTCACCACAACCGTTCTTCTAATTTCCAAAAACTAATACCACTTATCTATATTCATGCCATTTGTCACTTTTCCCAACCTTTAGAGCTGATTTATAAAGTCCCAATTCCTTCTGTAGGGGCATTGCATTGCAATGCCCCTACAGAAGGTGAAGTTTGTCAGTTATTTAATCCACGACCCTTAATATCAGTCTGAAATTTTAAAAGAATTCCAGAACTTTTGAAATTCTTGCTTAGCCTGCTGATAACTTACCGCTTTCTGGTCTAATACTGCTTTTACAATTTCTTTGTCTTCATACTGCTTTTTCGCTAATTCAAACTCCAGCTTTTTCATCTGATAATCTTGCTTTTTAATTGTCCCTTCAACGGAAGCAACCCAGTTAGTAAAGCCCAAGTTTTGAACTTCCCAATCAGTATTTCCTACCTCAGAGATAGCTTTTTCTCCCAAAGCAGATTTACTTTTTTCCGTCAAAGTGTGAAAACTATTCAACGCCCCCTTAATTTGTGGAAGAACGCGCATTGAATTTTTTACAGAAAACCTTTCATTCAGGGTATAACTAACAGTTTCATCGGGATAAACAGGTTTAAGCTGCAAATCCGATACTTGGGCCGTGTTGGGACTGGCTTGCACCTTCAAACCTGTGACAGGTGCCGCCCTAAGTATCCCAGCGATCGCAATAGATAACATAAAACCACCTGTAGCGGCAGCAATTAAAGAAATATTGTCTTTCATATCTCAGCAGCAGTGCTTATTGGTAATGGATCGTTGGTAATGGGTCATTGTATAAAAAGGTTTCGATTACCCATTACCGATAAAATATTTGACTCTATTCAGGGGATTTTTGGTTCCAATTTTCTCTCCGCAACCGGGGATTCACAAACTCGCTTAATCCTTCTCCCACCAGAGACAACCCTACCACCATCAGCGTCATCGCTAAGCCTGGGAAAAGCGCTGTCCACCAAATGCCAGTAGGCAGAGCATCCAGCGCCTGACGGAGATCGTAGCCCCATTCTGGAACCTGATCGGCAAGCCCTAACCCTAGAAAACCCAAACTGCCCAAAATCAAAATTGCATCGGCAGCATTCAGAGTGAATAATACAGGCACGCTCTGAATCACATTAAGAAACAGGTAGCGAGAGAGAACCCTCCAAGTGTCTGCCCCCATTGCTTGAGCGGCTTCGATGAACAGTTCTGTTTTAACACTAACCGTATGGTTGCGGACGACTCGATAATATTGGGGAATGTAGGAAATGCTGAGCGCGATCGCGGCATTTAAGACCCCTCGTCCCACCACAAACGCCAGCGTCACCGACAGCAACAGCCCCGGTAACGTATAAATTGTATCCATCAAAAATAGCAGCACCCGATCCAACCTACCACCCAAATAACCGCTGACTAAACCCAACGGCACCCCGATGACAAGGCTCAACACGGTTGCCAAGATAACCACTTGCAGCGCCGCTTGGCTCCCAAATAGGGTGCGCGAGAAAACATCGTACCCTTGGCGACTGGTACCAAACCAATGACGCCACGAGGGCGGCTCATGAATCGGATTAGCCAAGGACTCCAAGGGATTTTGCACCCATCCCCAAGCCTGAAATGCGGGAGTGAGAAAAGCTATTAGCACGAACATCAAGGTGATAACAATTCCCACCCGCATCATCTGCATGGAGAGACTGGGACGCCCAGATAAACGTAAAAGTCGAGGTAAGGGAAGTTTTGTCGGGGTCATCAATATATCCTGGCGATGATAAATCGCGGCTACGCCAACCCCCCTTCAGAAGAAGGGAACAGAAAGCGAAGTCCGGATGCTACGCGGACTTCATTTTAAACCCTTGTCTAGCAGGTTTTGTTGGTATAGCTGCGAATTCTATGCGCCTGATTCCTAAAACCCTTGCTAGGGCGTGTCATCAATTCAACCAGATGACCGTAGCAGCGAGGTGAATCGCACCGAGAAAGTTAACCGCACGCTTGTCGTAGCGCGTTGCAATCG
>NZ_JAMPKB010000080.1:0-23206 GCF_039961925.1 Trichocoleus sp. DQ-U1
AGCTCCGTATACGGCATACCAACTCCCCAGTGTCTTGATGCTGATCTACTCCCTTATTGTGCAATCTCGATTATGAACTGGCACACTACTTGACCATTCATGCAGGAGGTCTAATGTTCGCTGGTAGGCCAATAAAACCCATCTAATTCAAAGCCGTGAGGCGAAAAATTAGAGAAACAACCATATTTTTCGCGGGTACTGTAAAAGTAAATAGTCATCGGAAAAGTGTAAATTTTAGCTGAGTAAAGACTAAATGCTAAGCTGCTACACAAGATAGGAAATTTATGTATCGGATTCTTTGGATTTTTTCCTTAGATGTTTAGCCTTTTTCTGCAATTCCTGAAAATAGTCCGACTCTGTAATTTCAGCTACCTGACGCGCTGCTTTGGCTTCATCAATCTCGATTCGGAGTTCCTGTAACTGTTGTTTCAGGCGTTGTTCGCGGGCGTAAATTTCACGCGCCATGCTCTCGAAAACCCGCCCCATCTGTCCCAATTCATCGGCACGACGGGCAACATCTTTTAAACTTTCTAAATCGAATTCCTCAACTTTATCGGAAGTTGTACCAGCAGTAATTTTTTGAGCCAGCTTAGCCATGAGTTTAACTGGCTGAACAACAGTTCGTTTTAATAAGTAATTAATTATAAGCACGGCAAAAGTAAAAATGCCGAGAAAAATTCCGATAATTAGGAAAAAAGAACGGTTGGCTCTCTCAAAAACTTGCTCGGCGGGGACATAGATGACTTGAGCACCAATAATTTCATTTAATTGCCAACCAAAACCGTTTTTACTGCCATAGGTTTTTATCAAATTCTTCGGCGCTGCGGCTGGAGTCGAATGGCAGCGGAGACAACTCTCTTGTTCAATCGCAATCGGTAAAGCTTTATAAAATACTTGCTTGCCAAATAAAGAGCGAAAACCTGAGATTTCTTTCGTTTCTGGTTCGTTGCGAAAGCGGGTTACAATTTTGTCTTCAAAGTTATCTGCCTTATCTAACAAATTTGTGGGATTCAGCGTAGCATCTTTGTAGAATAAATCTTTATATTCTCCTTTCTGACGTAAACCTTCAAAAACTTCTCTTACAGAAAAGCTAGGAATTGTTTCAGGAATAAATTCTGGTTGAGCTTCTGCACTCTGCGCTAAGAGAGGACTAATCTGAGTATTTGTATAGTCTCTCAGTGAGTTCATTGTCTCCATGAGAACTACACCTTTAGAGATAATTTCATTTTCGGCTCTGTGCTGAAGTGCCTTAGACAAAGCAATCCCACTAACAACAATCCCAAAGATAAAAACTAGCGATAGAAGTAAGGTGAATTTGGTACCCAGCTTGAATTTATTCAACATGATTATTTTCCTGTTGTATCACAATGAGCGCCCAGTATCTTTGATTACAGGTGTCATTGAGGGCTAAAATTAAGGGCTTTAAATGACATCAACGCAAGAGTATTGTTTAAAAGTTCTTTACCCAATACGGCAAGAAATTCGTGCTTTGTAATGCGCGAGCGCTGACTATTTCTGGTAGCTATAACTTTATCGCTAATAAATATTCACTGACTGGAGCGATCGCTTTTGAAAATGGACGAATGCGATCGCAGCCAAAGCATCTCGACCGAGTGCGCGGTAGGCAGCATCCAGCAGTTTGGCAGCAGCCGCTTCTCGTTCTAGATTCCCAGCGGAAAGCCAGTGCAAGTCACGACCGAATGCCAGCGCCTCAGCCGGTTGACCCTCGGCACAAGCTTCTAGTGCTGCCACAATCCAGTCTTGGACAATGGGGGCATCCCCTAAGATAGCCGTTCTGATTACTTCAAGATCGCGCTGAGGGAAAGTTTCGGCGCTGAAGCCGGGAATTGCCACCCCTGCACCATCCTCAGTCGCAATCCTGGCACCCAGCCGCTGTTGTTTGTAGGCTTTCTCGTACAGACTTCCCATTTCAGGGCGTTCCGCCGTTTCAAACATCATCACCGCATCGCGGAGTGCTGAGAGTCTAACTCGTCGATGCCGAGAATCGTTGTCATAGCGGTCATATTCTAGCTGAGAGACCGCTTTTTCGATTTGGAAGCGAACCTGTTGGAGCAATGTTTGACAACCGTCATCACAGACGGGAATGCCATCGTTGTTCCAGTAATACATCACACCCGTGGGCAGTTCTCTGGGGTCATCGTACCAAAGACCAAAATGCAGACCATCGCCGCCCCCGTACAGCAAAGTGAGAAACTCCGGCGGATCGCGGTAATAGCGGTAATGTAAGCGATGGTCAAGTTCTGGTATGGGTTTTCGCTGCAAACCTTCTTCACTGAATAAATCAAACAAACCGCAAGGTGTTGCAATCCAGTGCATTTCTTGCCGCTCAATCGGAGTTAAGCTGAGCCAGAAAGCCCAGAATGCAAAAACATGGTCGGGTAAGGTCAAGCCGTGGGTTTGTTGTACCAGCGATCGCACTCTTTCCACCAACGCTTGTGCTTTTTGTCGGGCGTCCAAGCGCATCTGCTCAATCGTGGCAGCATCTGGCAGATTTTCCTGACGCCATGCCATATATTCCGCTTTCCAGGAACGTTCATTTGCCGCTTGCCACAGATGTCGCCAGATATCCGTCCAATGACCTGAATCATCAGGACATTCTTTTATTTGCTGACGCGCTGCTTTGTAGAATTCTTCGTGCCGATAGGCGTTTGGCGTCCAGCGTTCTGTTTCTGTTTCCCAGCGTTGTTTTGCCCATGAGACACCATGTTCTGCGATCGCTGTAAAAGATGCTTCAAAAGCATTGAGCAAAGTCTGTCGTTCTACGGCAGCTTTCGCCTCAAATTCTTGACGAAATGCACAGAAAGCAGACCACTCGGCAACTAAATCATCCTCTGGTCGATCCAACTGCTTTAGCCACCAATTATCAAATTCCTCCTGAAGCATCTGGTCGATATCTTTTTCAATCTCGTCCCGGAAGCGGGGACGGGGGTCTTCACCCAGTAGCTCGAATTGCTCTTGATTTAGGGTGATTTCTGCTTTGCGACCCAATATTTCGACTTCAACAACAATCTTTTCTCCAGGCTGCAACTTAACTACCACACCCTGAAAATCACTAAAGGGGCCTGCGGTTATCGCTCCTACGCTTCCTGGTTTGAAATTTTTCATTTCCTCCCTCCTCACAGCATCGCTAAGCGGATGCGGGGTAAGCGCAGCGGTCTTGCAACTAGCACTCCTCGCTTGTCTGAAGTTCTCTTGTCAGGCTCTTAAACCATCTTAATTTTACTCTGATGACTGGCGGCAAATCTAAACTTTTGGGCATCCTTCTGCTAGGCTCGGAATCACTGCTATTGACTTTTTGTTTCCTGTACAGCCACTGATAAGCAATCGAGAATCAGAAATTAAATTTCATTTTTTTATGATTTTTATGATTGTAATTTTAAGTAAAATCTTCTAAAAAGTTGATAATTAAATCAAATAAAATATGATCATTGGTTTGTATAGTTTTAATTTAAAAATAGTTGCATTTGTTATTTTCACTATCCTGAAATCAAAAACTTTCTATTAATAAAGCTCAACGGTAAATACTGAAGTGCAAGCATTACTGTAACGCTCCGCTCGCATCGTTGAGAGAATTAGCAACTCCAAACTAATTTAAGCGTGACCCATCTCAACAATATTTTCCCACGAGGAAAACATTCGTAGGCAATTTCTACCTTCATGCTTAGCTCTGTAAAGCGCTCGATCGGCTTGATGTAATAAATCTTGAGAATCAACTAAATTAACAGCGCTAGCGATCGCGCCACCGATACTAATCGTAATGGGTAGCAGCAGCTCGTTAGAAATCTTGAAAGGACATTCGGCGATGCAAGAGCGCAAACTTTCACCATACTCTAAACCATTGTGCAGATTCAGTCCCAGGGTGATGCAGACAAATTCTTCACCGCCATAGCGATACAACAGGCTGCTAGGGCGTGCATTGGATTGTAGTCGTCCGGCGATCGCTTGCAGCACACAATCCCCCACTGTGTGACCATACGTATCGTTCACCCGCTTAAAATGATCCACATCAATCAGAAATACACACAAATAACGGTAGCGAGTATTCGCATCGCGGTTGCCGACTTGCCGCAGCATATGAGGCAATGCCTGATCCATTGCCCGCCGATTTAATAAACCTGTTAACTGATCGGTCAGCGACAAAGATTCTAGCAATTCATTACGGGCAGTCAATTGCTGATTCGCTTGTCGCAGTGCCTGATTCGCTTCGCTCAATTCTTGCGTTAACCGCTGCAATCGCAATCCCGCGCCCACCCGCGCCCGTAATTCACTCATATCAATTGGTTTTGGGAGATACTCATCAGCGCCAGTATCTAAACCCTCCACCCGGTCTTTTACATCCCCACGAATCGTCAGCAAAATAAAAAATGCCAAAGATAATTCTGGATCGGATTTAACCTGGCGGCACACTTCCAGCCCATTGATGACTGGCATCATCCAATCACAAATAATTAGATGAGGGTGTAGCTGCTTTGCTTTCTTTAATCCCTCTTCACCATTCGCCGCTACTATGACTTCATGACCTAGAAGTTGGAGTGAGTTTTTGACGACTAACCGAACGCTAGGATCGTCATCAATAATTAAAATTTTTGACGTGGAACCAACCTGCGTCCCTCCAGACCGATTGGCGTGAAGAAGGACTGGAGTTTCACCCTCCACCCTCTCCCAGTCAATTATCTCAAACAAAAAAGATTGAATCTTTTGGAAATGATTTTCTATTTGAATTACCAATTGAGTCACTTCCTTAAAGTTTTTTTGTTGGCTCTGAAGTTCTAATCGGTCGGCTAAATTTTTTAATTTGTTGACGCCAACATTCGCACTAGCACCCCGAATTTGATGGGCTTTATGTTCAATCGCTTCAAAATTTTTAGAAAAAGTTGCTGATTTTATCGATGATAAGTTTACTTTTGTATCTTCTAAAAAGGCTTGTAGAATTTCGTTTCGCAATTTCAGATCCCCCAAGGTTATATCGTCTAAGCGATTTAAATCCACCCAGTCATTGACGCTTGACTCGTCTGGGTTGGCACTGGAGTCAACGGGAATAATTTTACTTGTTAAATCTATAGATGAGGAGGCAGATGAGGATGCGATTGCCTGCTTATTTTTAATAATAACTTCAATCCAATTTTCTAATTTAGCTGCCAACTCTTCCTCACGAACCGGCTTAAGTAGATAATCATCCATGCCGACCTTTAGACAGCGATCCCGATTTGCTTTCATGCCGTTGGCAGTCATTGCAATCAAGATTGTCTGTCGCGCATCACCTTCTAATTGACGAATTCTTTGTGCAGTTTCATAACCGTCTAGTATCGGCATCTGGCAATCGAGGAGGATTAGGTCATATTTTCCTTGGGATCTCATCCATAATGCTTCTTGACCATTAGCAGCAACATTTGCTTCATACCCTAACTTCTTTAACTGTTTAAATACAACGGTCTGACTCACAAGGCTATCTTCAACTAATAGAATTTTTAGGTATTCTTGCTTGGTCATAGAAATGATGAATGATTTCACTCTTGCCTAAATGAGCGGAAATTTATTGTCTGTATAATTACTTACATTAGCAGGCAATCTGGAACGTTCCAGCAGTTTCTTGCAATCGGCATTTTTGTGGATGTTAACAGAAAATTTGGGCGATCGCTCTTAGGGAAGCCATAACGAGGCAGGAGATATAGCGATCGCCCTCGATTTGAATAACTTTACAAATATGCATTGCTTTGAATACACCTGTAAAAATTAGAATGCTACCCTTCAAAAACGTAGATGAAAGCACCTTTACCCGAAAACGAACCAGAACGGATTCAAGCGCTACAGCAGTATGAAATCCTTGATACCGCCGCAGAACAGGCATTTGACGATCTGACGCTTTTGGCTGCACACATCTGCGGTACACCAATTGCCCTCGTCAGCTTAGTTGATACGGATCGGCAGTGGTTTAAATCAAAAGTTGGCATCACGGCTCAGGAAACTCCTCGTGATATTGCTTTTTGTGCCCATGCTCTCCTGCAAACCGACCTATTTGTTATCCGCGATGCATCCACTGACGAGCGGTTTGCCAATAATCCCCTCGTGACTTCCGATCCGAATATCCGGTTTTACGCGGGTGCTACTTTGTTAACCCCAGAAGGCTTGGCACTGGGAACTTTGTGTGTGATTGACTCCGTACCGCGAGATTTGAGTCCCCAACAGCGGGTGGCGCTGCAAGCACTCAGCCGGGAGGTGATGACGCAACTGGAGTTGCGACGGAATAATCGTGAATTGGCACAGGCGATAAAACAGCGCGACAAGGCACAAGAAGAACAGCTTCAATTCTTCACCCTGTCTCTAGATATGCTGTGTATTGCCGGGATGGATGGCTATTTTAAACGTCTAAATCCATCATGGTCAAAGACTCTCGGCTTCACCAATGAGGAACTGCAAAGCCAACCGTTTATCGAATTTGTGCATCCAGACGACCGGGAAGCAACGATTGCCCAAGTGCAACAACTTTCTACAGGTATAGATACAATTTCTTTTGAAAATCGCTACCGCTGCAAAGACGGCTCTTATCGATGGCTGTTGTGGAAAGCAACGCCCTTGTCCAAACAGCAAGCGATTTACGCAGTCGCTCATGACATTACCGAGCGCAAGCGTCATGAAGAAGAAATGCGGAATACCCAGACATTTCTGAACTCGATTGTCGAAAATATTCCCCACATTATTTTCGTCAAGGATGCTCAAGAACTTAATTTTGTGCGTTTCAATAAAGCGGGTCAAAAATTAATTGGTCGTAACCCTGAAGAGTTGCTGGGAAAGAATGACTATGACTTGTTTACCAAAGAAGAAGCAGATTTTTTCACCGCCACCGATCGAGAAGTACTGGCAACCGGAAAAATTTTAGATATCCCAGAAGAGCGGATACAGACAAAAGATAAAGGTTTAAGAATATTACATACTAAAAAATTACCGATTTTAGATGCCCAAGGAAACTCACAGTATTTATTAAGGATTTCTGAAGATATTACCAGTCGCAAGCAGGCGCAGGAGGATCTGCGAAAAAGCGAAGAATGCTTCCGCTTAGTCGTAGAAGGGGTCAAAGATTATGCAATTTATATGCTCGACCCCAAGGGATATATTGTGAGCTGGAATGCGGGAGCAGAAAGGATTAAGGGATATCGAGCGGAGGAAATCATCGGTCAACATTTTTCTTGTTTTTATGAGCCAGGAGAAAATCAACAAGCGATCGCGCAAAGCGAACTAGAAATCGCGATCGCTCAAGGGAATAGCGTTGCCGAAGGCTGGCGCGTGCGGAAGGATGGTTCGCGGTTTTGGGCGCACGCTGTCGTAACCGCCTTATATGATGACGCTGGAAACCTGCGCGGATTCTCCAAAGTGACGCGGGACATTACCAACCACAAAAGGACACAAGAAGCATTAGCGCTGCAAGCCCGTCTCGCTCACTTCCGCGCCGAGGTGGATTCTGCCCTCACTCAAAGCGACACCCTGCAAAGCATTTTGCAGCGCTGCACCGAGGCAATGGTGAAGTATTTGGACGCAGCATTTGGGCGGATCTGGACGCTCAACCGGCAAGAGAGGATGCTGGAACTGCAAGCCAGTGCTGGGATGTACGCGCAGGTTGAGGGTTTATATCGCCGCGTTCCGATCGGCACCCTGAAAATCGCCAAAATTGCCCAAACTCGCCAACCCTACCTAACCAATTCTGTCGTAGACGATCCTCAGATTCTGGATAGAGAATGGGCGGTGCGGGAAGGAATGGTCGCCTTCGCTGGATATCCCCTGATTATTGAAGGCTCTGTGATGGGAGTGATGGCAATATTTGCTCGTCAACCCCTCAATGAATCTGTTCTCCAGTCGCTGGAATTTGCAGCGGACAGGATTGCCCTGTGGATCGAGCGTAAACAGGCACAAGAGGAATTAAAGCGGCAGAACTTGCGATCGCAATTATTTTCCGAAATTACCCTAAAAATTCGCCAGTCCTTACAACTCGAAGAAATTCTTCAAACCACCGTTACCGAAGTCAGAAAATCTCTCGCGTGCGATCGGGTAGTGATTTATCGTCTGGCAGCCGATAAAACGGGTACCATCGTCACCGAAAATGTCGTTTCTGGTCTGCCCGCCTTATTAGGGCAAACTTTCAGTGCGGAAATCTTCCCCGAAGCTTACCATGAGGACTACTGCCACGGAAAAATCAGGATTGTGGCTGACGTAGAAAATGCTGAGATTTCACCGTGTCATCGGGAATTTTTGCAGCATTTGGCAGTCAAGGCAAAATTAGTCATCCCGATCTTGCAGAAAAACGAACTTTGGGGACTGCTGATTGCCCACCAATGCACCTCACCCCGACAGTGGTCTAGCTTTGAAGTCGAACTGCTGCAACAACTCGCAGACCAAGTCGGCATTGCCCTGGCTCAATCCCAACTCCTAGAAGAAGAAACCCTCCAGCGCCAGGAACTAGAGATCGCCCGTCACCAAGCTGAGTCAGCTTCTCAAGCCAAAAGCGCCTTTTTGGCAAACATGAGCCACGAAATCCGTACCCCTATGAATGCCGTTTTGGGGATGACTGGGCTGCTTTTAGACACGCCCCTGACTACAGAGCAAAAGGATTTTGTTGAAACGATTCGCATTAGTGGAGATGCCCTGCTGTGCCTGATTAATGAGATTTTGGACTTATCCAAACTAGAGGCTGGAGAGATGGATCTGGAAGTTTTAGACTTTGACTTATCTACTTGTGTAGAAGAAGTCTTAGATTTATTAGCTCCCCAAGCTCATGCCAAGGATCTGGAAATTGCTGCCTTGGTCTATCGCAACGTTCCTACCCACCTCCAAGGCGATGTTGGTCGTCTGCGACAAATTCTTACCAACCTGATTGGCAATGGCATTAAGTTCACCAACGCCGGTGAAATTGTGGTGAGGGCAGAACTACAATCAGACACCTCCCTCAATTCTCTTGGGAAGGGCGAATCAGAGGACGTGGTAACGATTCGCTTCTCTGTCACCGATACGGGCATTGGCATCACCCCAGAAAATATGAGCCAATTGTTTCAACCCTTTTCCCAGGTAGACTCCTCTGCCACGCGCCAGTATAGCGGCACCGGCTTGGGACTGGTCATCTGCAAACAGCTCGTCACCTTAATGGGAGGAGAAATTGGCTTTGAGAGCCAACCAGGGAAGGGAAGCAAGTTTTGGTTTACAGTGCCTTTCAAAAAGCAAGCGGAACGGATAACACCACCCATCCAAACTTCTACCAATCTAGCGGGACGGCGTCTGCTAGTAGTTGATGACAATGCCACGAACCGCAAGGTGGTTCGCTCTCAGGCGGCGCACTGGGGAATGCAAGTAGATGAGGCGGATGGTGCTGCCGCCGCCATGAGAGTTTTGCAAGAAGCTCTGGAGTGGGGAATTCCCTATGATGTGGCGGTGATTGATATGCAAATGCCCAATGTTGATGGCATTACTTTGGGCGAGCAAATCAAAGGAAATCCCATGCTGGCTAATTTACCCTTGATTATGCTCACTTCTGCCGATCAGCGAGGGGAGGCGCAACGGGCGACGAAGGCAGGATTTGCTGCCCATTTGATTAAGCCAGTCAAGCCATCTCGCTTATTGGATACCATTGTCTCGATCTTGGGGAAGCAAGAGGAACAGCGGGACAGAGGCAAAGAGGTAGGCAAAGAAGTAGAGGAGAAGAATTTTTCACCCCAACCTTCCCGAATTCCAATTCCCCAAAGCAAGTTGCGAATTTTGCTAGCTGAGGACAATCTGATTAATCAAAAAGTTGCCCTCAAGCAGCTAAATACTTTGGGTTATGAAGCCGATGTCGCTGCGAATGGGAAGGAAGTCGTAGAGTTATTGGAAAAAATTCCCTATGACTTAGTTCTGATGGACTGTCAGATGCCGATTCTCGACGGTTATGAAGCAACGCGAGAGATTCGGCGGCGACAAGGAGGAGGTTCGCGCCGTACCACTGTCATTGCTCTAACCGCTAACGCGATGAAAGAAGACCGCAAACGCTGTCTTGATGCTGGGATGGATGACTATTTGAGTAAGCCAGTATCAAGGGAACAGTTAGCATTGCTAATCGACCATTGGACGAAAGTCATTTTTCAAGATGCAAATGCCAGCAGTGGGGGTGTTGCCACACGGGAAGATGTAGAAACGCGATTCTCGTCTTTACAAGATTTAGTGGATTGGGAACATCTGCATCAACTTTCTGAGGGAAGCAGGGAGTTTGAGTTGGAACTGTTGCAAATGTTCTTCACGGAAGTTCAGGCTCATCTAGAATCGGTGAAAAGAGCGATCGCTATCAATGACTTTGATAGTCTTGCAAAAGAAGCCCATCACATCAAAGGTGCGAGTGCCAACGTCGGAGTAGAGGGGATGCGAAGCAATGCCCAAAAGTTGGAGGAACTCGCCTCCCACTACCAACTTGCAGGAGCGACTGAGATAGTATCTGCGTTAGAAACAGCGCTCAGCCGCATTCAATCTTGGGTTAAGGAAATTTAAGGAATTGCTAATTGCTAGGAATTCCCCTTTGCTCCTCTGTGGTGATAACGACTTCCTTCGCAAAGGGGTTGTGAAAAAACGATCCGGTTTGAGGTGGCAGCATGGGATCGAGGACAATTTCTGCAAGACTTTTCCCGACACCTGTTAGGGGAATTGCTAGAATCACTCCTAACAATCCCCCCAATTTCGCTCCGAGTAGGAGAGAGACAAAGATAATCACTGGCGATAGACCTGTCAAATTGCCCATAATTCGGGGTGCGACCAAATTATCTTTTATCTGCTGAAGTGCGATCGCTATGGCTAAGACTTGCAGCGCCTGAAACCAATTGATAAACGCTACCACAATCACAACCGTGGCAATTCCTAAAGTTGCTCCGATAAAGGGAATGATTTCCATCAACCCAATAAAAACCGCAAATACTAGGAAGAATGGCACGTGCAATGCCCAAAATGCGAGGGAAAGAGTCGTTGCCATAAACACACCCAATAACACCTGACCCGACACAAATCGCTGCAAATTTCGTTGCAATGATTCTGTCAAACCATCTTTAATTTTGGATGAGAAAATACTCGTCAGTCCCCGCCAAACTCGCTCACCATCAATGAGCATATAAAAAGAAATAACGAGAATTAGAATTAAGTCAAAAAACCAGTTAAAAGTGCCTAATACTAAGCCAAAGCCTCTGGTCGCGATCGCTTGGGCTTGCGCTTGTACTCGTGCCAACAACTCAGAAGCCAAAATTCGCACGTCAAACGGTAAATTGTGTTCGGCACTCCAAGCTTGGAAGGCGGCTAATTGCTGTTGTCCAGACTCTAGGAGCGAAGGTAAATTTGTCACCAATTGCCGCCCCTGATTAAACACTGGCGGTACTACAGTCAGACCAATGAGTACCAGAGTTAAGCCTGCTATTAAATAAACTAAGATTGCTGCCACACTCCGGGGCAAGAAAGTTTGCAAAACGGCAACAGCATAGTTGAGAAAAAAGGCAATCAGTCCGGCTGTGAGCAAAATGCTAATCAACTCACCCACATATCTCAGAGCCAAAATCGTCACCCAACCGCTTGTCAGAACGAGCAGCCAAGTGATTAGAAACTGTTGGAGGGGTGAAAAGGCACGATTCATCTTTGCTCTATCTCAATGGGGGAGAGTGGGTCGTAGGACTCCTGCTAAAGTTATTTAGAAAAAACTTTGCTTTCAAGACAGCAGCCGCTCTTTGGGGGCAAGCTGTGAAAGTCTTTGCAGAGGATCTTAAACAATTTAACATCCATCTGCGGGGCAACGATAGAGAGGACGGGGTTTGCGCGTGAAGCGATATACTATTTTGTTGTTTGTCTGCAACAGATAAACTTCTGCCTCCTTTTTTGTAGCCTTAGCAAAGGGATGCGCTCTTCACAGCGAAACCGAGATCCCGGACTTCGGAAGAGTTGCCCTAGGATCTCGCTTTCGCTGGCATCTCACAACTCAAATCGGATTGCTATAGCAGTTCTTTTAAGAGCTAACGCTAGTTGTGAGTTTTTATAGGCAATGCGATCGCAAACTCTGTTCCTTGTCCAAACTCCGAAATTACCTCGATTTTCCCCTTGTGCTTTTCAACGATTTGGTAGCAGATGGAGAGTCCTAAGCCAGTGCCTTTACCTACCGGCTTCGTTGTGAAGAAGGGATTAAACAGCTTGTCTCTAATTTCCAAAGGAATTCCAAAACCATTATCTCGAATTCTTACCCGAATATAGTTAGACTTGAACCGTTCCGTGTGAATCAGAATCTGCGATTTTTCGGTTATTATTTTTTTATTTTGGATGGGAAATCCCTTGTTTATTGCTTCCGCTTCTTCCTGTCTCTCATTTTTGCTCTTGGTCTCTTCCAAAGCATCAATTGCATTACTGATAATATTCATAAATACCTGGTTGAGTTGAGCTGGGTAACACTCAACGAGAGGCAAATCTTCATACTCTTTGATTACCTCAATTTCCCGCTTAAGGCGGTGATTGAGAATCAACAACGTGTTTTCTATCCCTTCATGGATATCGACTGGTTTCATCTCAGATTCATCTAGCCGGGAGAAGTTTCGCAAAGACAAAACAATTTGCCGAATACGTTCAGTGCCCATCTTCATAGAAGACAGGATTTTGGTAAAATCTTCCGTAAGGAAGTCCACGTCAATTGCTTCAATCTCGTGTTGAAGAAGAGGGGTAGGGTGAGGGTACTGCTGCCGATACAGATGTACTAAATTAAGCAGTTCTTGCGTATAAACGTTAGCGTGTTCCAGATTACCGTAGATGAAATTGATGGGGTTATTAATTTCATGAGCGATACCTGCAACTAGCTCTCCCAAACTGGACATTTTTTCAGTTTGAATGAGTTGAGATTGGGTTTGTTGGAGTTCTTGAAGCGCTTGTGTCAATTCCTCGGTTCGTTGTTCTACTCGCTCCTCTAGTGTCTGACGAGCTAACTCTAGTTCGTGGGTATATTCTCCTACCCACTGCACTAGGCAATTTAGAGAGGTTGCTAATGACCCCACTTCATCCTCAGTGGTAACTGGACTGCGGAGGTCAAAATTAGATTCTTGAGTGATGGCTCTGGCAACTTGAGTGACTGCTTCGAGGGGACGAGCGATCGCACGAGCCGTAATAATCGCCAACGCCACCGCGATCGCCACTGACAGCAGCATACTCCCAACAATAATTTGCAGCCTTAGTGTCTCGGCTTGCCCAAGCTTGTTTTTTGCTTCTATCTGTTGAGATTCTGCTGTCTCTTTCAGCCTAGTTAAACTCTCTGCTAATCGGTCGAAACTAACAATGATATTAGTCGCTGTTTTGCTTGTGATAGAATTCAAGAACTTTTGCTGCGCTACCGAAATTTCTTCTGTTTTCAAGTTAGCTGGATCAATCTGCCGCCAGAGAAACTTAATTAACTGAGTGTAGGATTCGGTATTGGTTTCATAACCATTCAATAAATTCTTTAAATCTGTAGGCTTTGTTGCTAAATTATCGGGGTAGCTGTCTATAAAAGAGTGGAATTCTGATAATATTGTCTGGCTCCGACTAACACTTGTAAAAAACTTAGCAGTTTCGTAGTCAAACCAAATTGGTTCTCCTAGTACAGTAACCAGCCGCTGTGGGTGCGCTCGCAGTTCACCAACAGCATTTTCTAAGTTACTGAGGAGATTTTGCTGCTTCTCGGCAATTATTAGCTGCTTTTGAGCCTTCTTTTCGTAATAGTCTCCGCTAATTAGACCAATCGTTGTTCCTAAAACCGCTATGCCGATAGCCAAGGAATAACCGTAACCAATTTTTTTGGCTATACTCAAGCGCGGAATGAAGCGTCTTACCCAGTTTGTAGAAAATTTCAAGGTGTTCCCTTGGTTATCTAAGTTAGGCTTATCTGCAACCCCATGTCTTTTGAGATCCATTGAGGAAAGTCTAGAGGTTAAAAAAAACAAGAAAAATATCCAAAAATAGTCGAATCAAGCGATTAAAGCTATTGAACAAAACTACCTTGTCCAATAGCTTTATAGACCTCGCGAATCATATTGTAATCAGCATCATTCGCCGGAACTATCTGAGAGCCTTTGTACTTACCTTCCTCGACGGATAAAAGACTTTGAATTAGTTTGTCCTGATTTTTAATTGCGCGATCTCTCATCTCTTTAACGAATTCAGGAGCGAGCTTACTACTAGCAACAAATAAGTCCTTGGGGAGAAGCGGCCCTTTCACGATTAGCGGTAACTCACTCTCAGATAAGCCTTCATCTTGGAGGAATTTCTCATACTTAACAGTAGACCCTCCCCAAGCATCAACCTCACCTTTTTTCAACGCGGGTAGTCCCTGACTTCCTAACATGAGGATTTTTAGGTCAGATTTAGGATCTAATCCAGCATCAATCAAAAACTTGGTGGGACCCAGATAACCGCTGGTTGAGCCTAACTGCCACATGGCAATTTTTTTACCTTTTAACTGTGCTACTGACTCGATCTTGCTGTTAGCAGAGACACAGATAGCTGCATGGTAGTTTGGTCGAGTGATGCCGATGACAGGAACCGCATTTGTCCTAGCACGCATGATTACATATTCCGAGGGGCCTGTGAGAACAAGATCCAGCTGATCTGACTGTAAGGCGGCGGCGGCGGCGATGTATGTTTCAACGGGAACAAACTCAAGTTTCGTTTCCAGTACCTCCTCTAGTGCCGTCCGCAATCCCCCATAATTACGCTGCAACTCTTCAAGGCTCGGAATCTCGGTTACTGTAAATCGGAGCTTTTCAGGGAAATTTCTGGCATTTGACGGCGAATCTCTATCATTAGGGTTACTTGCTGCGGTACAGCTTGTGATTAATATTAGGGAATACCAAAAAAAATGGCGGCGACGCATAATTTTTGCCAACAAACAAATAGAAATAATTCTAACTAATTAAAATTAGATTTTGGTTAAGAATAGGTCGTAAGCTATTTAACCCTAATCGTAGAATAAAAAATTAACTTTAAAAGTCTTATAAAAAGGTTTGTCGTTATTAAAGTTGCAGGCATAAGCGGCTGATTTTCTTGCAGAACGCGAGATTAAAGCCGCCCATATTTCTATGAGTATTAACCTTGGCGATAGCGAAGCGCCGACCTGTCGGTTCGCGCTTGTCTTACTGTAGGCGACGATACGACTTTATGGCGAGAGGAATGCGATCGCTTACACGAACCTCGTGTAGCGACTCCATCGCACGTTGTATTCCTTTGCAATTTCTAAAAGCCGATTACCACAACGCTGGCACCGGATCTTCTTCGGGTGGTAGGTCTACCTGCGATGGGGTATAAGGATTGCTGCGGGTTGCAGGTTGTTGTTGTTGTTGTTGCTGTTGCGTTACTGGAGGGGTTGTTGCCGTAGGGGTTACGGTTGGAACTGGGCTAACCGTAGTGGTCGGTGTAGGAGAGGGCGATGGTGTTGTCGTTTGACTACCCGCAGGAACTACTTGCCCCGCGCTCTCACTACCGAGGGGGAAGCGCACGCCCACGATACCGCCTAAAAAAATAGCAAGAGCTACTACGAAAATCACCCCAGGAACTATTTGATCGCGCATCGCTCAGCGGTAAAGGCTTACTTTAATTCATCTTAGTCGAGTCAAAAACCCTAAGCTGTTAGCTCAAGGAAATAACTTTGTGTATTTTCACGAATTTTCGGTTAGTGCCACTCACCCCACCGACGGATTTCCAGCCTGCTCCGTGAAAAAGCACTGTAGCGGCGGGGGTTCCCCATCCATGCTCACAGGCTTTGCGAAGAAAGATGGTTATCTAAACAGCATAGACTTTAGTCTGTGACCATCCTAGTAAGGTTAAATCTAGGGTAAATACTTTTGTACCACGCTCCAGCCGGTTAACGAAACCCAAGCTAATCCTACGAATAACACTAGATTGGTTGCAATATGAACCGAACGCGCCCAAGCTCGGTTGGGATTAATCAGAATTGCACTTCCCGCTGAGAGCAACACTAATACAACCACTGCCCACCCGGCAATCCAGTGCGCCGAGTGAGCGAGGCTACCATAATGACCTAACGTGCCGACAATCCCAATGGCGAGCAGCAGCAAGACGAGAGCCACGAGAATTGCGCCAGTGGCGTAGTGAAAAAGACGCAACCATCGCGGTTGCGAACTTCTTTGCTGACGAGCCGCAAACATCCAACTGCCAGTAACTCCCAGCAATAGGTAGGCTAATATCGACAAGCCCATCGACCATGCAGCAATTTTCCAGAGCCAGAGAAAAGAAGGTAGATTCACTCGTTACTTACTTACATTCAGCTACAGCAGCATCTACTTTTCATCTTAAGCTGTTCGCTTGGTGCAATAGCAATCCTACTTTTAGCGGAGAGATACCAGCCCTTCAGCTCCCCGACTTCGGAAGAGGTGCCCTAGGATCTCGCTTTTACGAATCATAATAGGACTGCTAGATCGCTGAGAAAAAAGAATTTGTCTATCTACGTATACGAGAATTAACCAGTTAATTTCCCTAAAAGCTAATCGCTAATCGCTAAAAATCCTATAAAAAAGAGCTGTCGCTTATGACAACCCTGAAATTACTGAATTTTTTCAGCAAAACTAGCCAATATAAGCGGTTGTTAAAGATTCTACGGTTTCTAAATTTCTCTTTTTCTGGATTTCAAGCTTCCGGGTATTATCGTTTATTATCTTTTTTTCCTCATCGTGTAGGTCGATTGTATTTGACTCAGAATCATTGCCTTCACTGATACACAAGCGATCGCAGGGAATGGTATCTGAGAGGATGGCACTTGCCATCATCCCTGTATGAATTTCCAGATTCGCTTCGGGCATTGCTTCAAACACTAAGCGTTGTCCTGGAAAGACAACGCGCTCAAAGTACCAGTTCGGAACGTTAGAGATCCGAGCAATTTGAATGTGGCTTGTAGCATTAACGTAGCAGCACAGAATGCGATCGCTGTTACCAGAAGGAAGGGGATCGAGTATTTGAGCCATAACTGCTGAGGAGCTTTGCGCCACTGCCTAGGATTACCATAACTAAGCTAACATTCGGCGATCCCGGCTTGTTGTAAACACGAATACCAACTGAATATTCTGGTGAGATATCCCCCCAAAGTTAGAGGAAAAAATTCCCGTTTTAGTAATCTTTGCTACTGGCGATTGTAACGGCAATTTTTCGTGCTTAAGCTTCCGACTCGCACTATGACTCCCGGTAAAAATACCTCCCTCACGTCTCATGCCAGCATTGCCAGATGAAAATGCAAGCGAAGTCAAGGTTTCTCCAGGATAAGCAATGAATTGGTGCTGAATTTTGACTTGTTGTTGAGAACCGGCTGCCACTAGAGATCGATTTTGCAGTGTTCGGCTTTCTTTTTTGGCTCCAGAACCAAAATCAGGGCAAGACTGAGGATAGTCAATGTTATCGTAAAGTTATATAAAGACCTTTCAGAATCATTTCATTTATAGATACAGAGGTGCTGCTGTCGCCAGTAAGTCCTGCGGGTCAATGGCGGATTCACATCTAGTCGCTAAAGATACCAAACATGGCTCGAATCCTGAGAGCAAGTCATAGCCAGAATAATTTTTGAGAAAGCAATCGCATTTGTCGCTTTCCATCTCAGTAGTAGTAAATTTAGATACAAAAAGACACGATGAATAATCGAATTCTCTACGTCCGTCTCCCCTGCAACCCGATTTTCCCGATCGGAGTGGTTTACTTATCCGATCACGTACACAAGCAATTCCCAGAAGTCGAACAACGGATCTTTGACTTAGGAACCGTGCCGCCTCTAGATTTCACTGGGGCGTTGGATAAATGTGTCGATGAGTTTAAACCTACACTCCTAGTATTTTCCTGGCGCGATATTCAGATTTATGCGCCCGTGGGCGGCAGAGGTGGCAACCCACTCCAGCACGCCTTTGAGTTTTACTACGCCAAAAATCCGCTGCTGAAATTGCGCGGGGCACTGGGAGGGTTGCGCGTCACCACGGCATACTACACCGAACTGTGGCGCAACCTGGGATTAATCAAACGGGGACTCAAACGCGCTCAAAAATATCATCCAGAAGCCAAAGCCGTTGTCGGTGGCGGTGCTGTGAGCGTATTTTACGAACAACTCGGTAAGAGTCTGCCATCCGGGACAGTTGTTTCGGTGGGTGAAGGCGAAGCGCTGCTGGAGAAAATGCTGCGAGGGCAGGATTTTCGGGATGAACGATGCTATGTGGTGGGAGAGACAACGCCACGCGATCGCATGATCCACGAACGTCCTACGAATATCGAAAAAACCGCCTGCAATTACGACTACATCGAAACCATTTGGCCTGAGTTTCAATATTATCTGCAAGACGAAGATTTCTACGTTGGCGTGCAGACAAAGCGCGGTTGTCCCCACAACTGTTGTTACTGCATTTATACAGTGATTGAGGGCAAGCAGGTACGGATTAACCCAGCCGATGAAGTTGTCGCAGAGATGCAACAACTTTATAACCGAGGGATTCGTAACTTCTGGTTTACCGATGCTCAGTTTATCCCAGCTCGGAAATTTATCGATGACGCCGTTGAGCTATTGCAGAAAATCCTCGATGCTGGGATGAAAGATATCCATTGGGCAGCTTATATTCGGGCAGACAATTTAACGCCTGAGTTATGCGACTTGATGGCAAAAACCGGCATGAACTACTTTGAAATCGGCATTACCAGCGGTTCTCAAGAACTTGTGCGGAAGATGCGGATGGGCTATAACCTGCGAACCGTATTAGAAAATTGCCGCGACTTAAAAGCAGCAGGTTTCAACGATTTGGTTTCCGTCAATTACTCATTTAATGTAATCGACGAAACGCATGAAACGATTCGCCAAACCATTGCCTACCACCGGGAACTAGAGCGGATCTTTGGTGCAGATAAAGTCGAGCCGGCAATCTTCTTTATTGGCTTACAACCCCATACTCATTTAGAAGAATATGCCTTCGAGCAGAATGTCCTTAAACCCGGATACAATCCCATGAGCATTATGCCGTGGACAGCCAAAAAATTACTTTGGAATCCAGAACCCCTCGGCTCATTCTTTGGGGAAGTTTGCCTGCAAGCATGGCAGCAAAACCCCAACGATTTCGGGCGAGAAGTGATGAAAATTCTAGAGGAAAAACTTGGTTGTGCCGACTTAGAAGAAGCCCTTGCAGCACCGATTCAGCCAAAAGAAAAACACCTAGTTACGGTATCTTAGCTTCATAAATAGCTAAGTAGCGATTGCCCACCCTAGCCTGCATTGCTCTTCTTCCCTTGCTCTTTGCGTCTTTGCGGTTCATTTAATAAAACCAAAATTATGTTAGAAGGCTCCATTCTGCAACAGCTAGAAGTTGCCCACAGATCGAGTAAAAGACCAATTCGATTTGGGGTGTACTACAAAAACACCCTCGTTGCCCTGTGCCATGCGCTAGAAGACCACATCTTAACGGAGGACAGTTATCCCTTGACCATTGCCGCTTTTCAAAGAGGCAAATGGTATCTGCAAGAAGCCGATCGCTATGGAGACATCGCACAGAAAGCAGGTCAGATCGCGATTATGGCGGCGTCAGATTCGGGGTTTACCGAACACCCAACTAGCCAACGCCCAAACGTGGATTTAGTGGGCTTAGATCCCTCCGATCCGGTTGCCCAAGAGTGGCACTTAATCATCTTTTCGCCGACATACACGGCGATGGTGCTGTGTCAAGAGCTTTCGGAAGAAGATTATGGTGCAGCAGGGCTACCCGCGTCTGACTTGGAGCGCAAATTCTATGGGCTGTGGACGTTTGAGCCAGAGTTAGTGAAAGAAACGGTGGATATAGCGATCGCCCATATTGGTCGCTACAACCCGGAACTAGAGAAAAAACTCATCGCCTGCAAGGAGTCCATGCAGCCCTCCTTAGGAACCCCTCACAATCTCGGTGCAGTGGTGTCTTCCGTAGTGGAGTATCTCCAGCATGGGCAAGATGATATATCAACCGGCACCAATCTAGACATCCCCGCCGGATCTCGCCAACAAGCGCTGGATCGGAACTTAGTTTCCAACGAAATCCAGGCATTCTTGCGGATGGCGCAACTCATGGATATGGCAGATGTCACTAACCCAATGGCAGCAGCAGAAGTGGTAGCGTTCTCCGAAATGATCGGGCAAATGCTCGATTTACCCGCTTGGCAGATGAAACGCCTGCGCCTTGCCGGGTTGCTGCACCGCATCGATCCGTTGCAAGGGGCGGAAAGTGTATTGGCTGCGGCTAAGTCGAGTCGCTACGACGAAGAGGCACCGAGTTGTGCGCTGACTTGTCCGTTGGTGCCAGGAGCGCAAGTATTGAGAAGAATGTCACAACTGCGGGCAGTTGCCCAAATCGTCACTCACCAAACCGAGTGGTGGAACGGGACGGGTGAGCCAGCCGGGTTAGCGGGTGATGAAATTCCCTTGGAATCGAGAATTTTGGAATTAGTCTCAGACTTTCAGTGGCGACTGGCGCAAGCAAGAAATGCCAATCCCGACAGCGAAGAGAATTTATCCAAAGCTTTAGAAGAGTGTCGGCAACAACAGGGCGATCGCTTCGATCCCAAATTGGTTGAAACTCTATCACTCCTCGTCATGGGGATGCAACAGGGTTTGACTCTACCTGTCACGCCCACTAAAGTGACGGCGGGAATGTGGCTCTTGGATGCAAATCTCTATGCCGGTACAGCAGTGCAACCTTCCTTAATGGGCAATGGGTAATGAAAGTGATGAGTTATGAGTTTTGAGTGAAAAGAGAGCTTTTTAATGCCATACTTCAGACGCGATAACCGCAAGCCTTTTACAACTTAAAACTTTTTTCCTCATTAGCAATCCTTCAATTAGCAATTAGCAATTAGCAAATGGACATTGAAGCAATTCGCTCCGGCAAACTCAAGCAACTGCCAGGTACAGATTTAGAAGATGAAGATTTTTCAGGAGTAGATTTGCGAGGTATCAATCTCGCCGGTGCCAACCTCGTCGGCACAAATTTTAGCGGCTCCAACTTGGAACGCGCCCGTCTTGATGGCGCAAATTTAATCGAAGCGCAACTTGTAGGCGCTGACTTGCGGGCAAACCTGCTGGGCGCTAACTTGATGCAAGCTGACTTATGCGGTGCTGACTTGCGCGGGGCAAATCTGCGAGGCGCTAACTTGATGGGAACCAAGCTCACTCAAGCGTCTTTTGCTGGTGCTTTCTTGAGCGGTGCCAACTTAATGAGTGTCAACTTGCAAGGCGTGGATTTGCGGAGCGCTGACTTGCGGGGTGTAAACTTGAGCGGTGCCAATCTGCAAGGTGCAGACTTAAGCCAAGCGGATTTACGTGGCGCTTTGCTTAGCGAAGCAAATCTAGAAGAAGCAGACTTGCGGGGTGCAAATCTTGCCGGAGCAAATTTGACAGGAGCAAATTTGCTCTGCGCTGAGTTAGATAGTGTTAACTTGACTGGTGTAACTTTGGATCGAGCTTGTTTGACTGGAACCTGTGCGGAGCGCATGGCTTCAAAAGCCTGAGAAAATCTCTGCTGCTAGCGGTTCTCAGTGGACTCAAAAAAACCTAACCCTCAGCCCCTTCCCACCTCTCCCTAACCCTCTCCTACAAGGAGAGGGAAGCCGAATAAATGTTTTCTACGGGGAAGGGGAGCCAGCTCCTCTCCAGCCTAAAAAAAATTAATCTTCCTGCCTTGTTGGGGAGGATTCGGGAGTGAAGAGGATGCCGGGGAGCGAAAAGTTTGAGCCTCGAAAAGCTTTACTTCATCTGTACATTGCGGTGATGATCGACGAAGCGAACCGACTACTGAAACAAGGAATTGAGCAATATCAGACGTATGTAGAAACAAAGGTTCTTACATCTCTACAAGAGGCAATGCAGTCTTGGCAACAGGCACTTAGCCTCTGTCGAGGCAGCGAAGCGAGTATCGTTGAGGGAGCGGCTTTAGGCAATTTGGGGGCTGCGTATAAGGCTTTAGGAGATTTACCTCAGGCGATCGCATTCTATCAACAGCACTTAGCGATCGCTCAACGTATCCAAGACAGGCGCGGCGAGGCAAATGCGCTGGGGAATCTGGGAAATGCTTACTACATTCTCGGTGAGGATACAAAAGCGATTGAGTACCAGCAACAACGGTTAGCGATTGTGCGGGAACTCCAAGATCGTCCAGGTGAGGTGCAAACGCTCTCGAATTTGGGGGCGGCTTATCATTCTTTGGAAGAACAGATAAAAGCGATTCTCTGCTTTCACCAGTCAAAAGCGATCGCCAAAGAATTACAAGACGTTCGAGGGGAAGGACAGGCGCTTAAAAATCTCCGACTTGCTTACACCGCCCTCGGAGACTTGCCGGCGGCTCGCGATTACCAGCAGCAGTATCTGACAATCATACGGGAACTATTGGCAGCAGCCAAGGCAGATGACTTCATCAGCGGCGCGAAGATGCTGGGCATCAATCCATCTGAGGATTTTGCTGAAGCCGACTTGAGTGGTGTTAACCTCCGCAGCGCCAACCTCCGCAACGCTGACCTCAATCATACCAATCTCAGCAGTGCCGATCTCACCTTTGCCGACTTAAGCCGTGGCAACTTAAGCAATGCCAACTTAAGCAATGCCTGCCTTTGTAATGCCAATCTGCGCGATGCCCATCTGTTACACGCCAACCTTACTCAAGCAGATTTGCGAACTAAAATGCCCCGTGCCAATTTAACCAGTGCTAACCTTAGCGGTGCCAACTTAACCAGTGCATACCTTCCCAATGCCAATTTGACGAATGCCTCCCTGACGGCTGCCAATCTCAGCGATGCTGATTTAAGCGGTGCTAACTTGAGCGGCGCAAATTTCAAAGATGCTGAGCTTAAGCGTGCCGATTTCAAGGGTGCAAATGTGGAAGATGCTTTGTTTGAAGGAGTTTTGGGGCTTTCTGAGGCAATGAAGCTCGATCTCAAGCAGCGAGGGGCAATTTTTGAGGAGGACTAGCGATCGCTTCGCTACCTCAGCGTCACCACTCCAGCTATAAAATCAGCCACTAACCGCAGCATTTTCAGCCACTGTAAACCCATCAAACTTTCTTGAATCACTGCTTCAGCAACAACGATACAGCAGATTGCAAGTTCATGAAGTACAGTAGCAGCAGTTTGTGAACCAGTTGCGTAGGTGTTTTGGATTGACTAAATCAAGTGCAGTAGCAAGCAAAGTATCAACCATTTT
>NZ_JAMPKB010000081.1:0-22758 GCF_039961925.1 Trichocoleus sp. DQ-U1
CGTATTTCATTAGCTTTACTTATGAATTACCAGGGGTGAGCGTAGAAGACAGGTGAGCGAGCGCATAATTTCAGACCTCATATTACCCCAGCGACGACTTTTGCAAGAGGTCTAATAAAGCAGGCTGCCGACTGGTCTGGTGAATGGGAATCTCGATCGCAAACTCTGCGCCAATTCCTGCTGCGGAAATGCATTTTAATTGACCACCGTGTTTTTCTACAATCTGATAACTAATGGATAACCCCAACCCCGTGCCTTTGCCGATGCTTTTTGTGGTAAAGAACGGATCGAACACTCGTTGCTGCACCTCTTGACTCATACCAGGGCCGTTATCAGCGATGTAGATTGCTACCTGATTGGTGTTTAGCATTTGAGTATGAATCCGAATCGTAGGTAATTGTTCATGGGTACTTTCTTCCCCATGATTCACAACCCGTGACCCATTGCCGATTGCCTCTTCGAGGGCATCAATTGCATTGCTGAGAATATTCATAAACACTTGGTTGAGCTGACCTGGGTAGCACTCGACTAGCGGCAACTTGCCATACTCTTTGACCAGTTGAATGCCTAAAGTGCCTCCGACTTGTTTCAAGCGATGCTGCAAAATCAGCAAAGTGTTTTCAATTCCCTCATGAATATCAACGACTTTCATTTCCGCTTCATCCAGTCGGGAGAAGTTACGCAGCGACAAGACAATTTGGCGGATGCGTTCTGCCCCCACCTTGATCGACGCCAGCAGCTTTGGGAGATCGTTCTTCATAAATTGGAAGTCGCTCATCTCTACATAGGCTTGAATTTCAGGAACCGGATGAGGATAGTGTTTCTCGTAGCGGGACAGCAGGTTGAGCAGTTCCTGAGTATAGTCGCTGATGTGGGTGATATTGCCGTAGATGAAGTTGACTGGGTTATTAATTTCGTGAGCAACTCCGGCGACTAACTGCCCCAAACTGGACATTTTTTCGCTCTGAACGAGCTTCGCTTGGGTTTGTTGAAGTTCTCGAAAAGCTTGTTCTAGCTGGTTTGTTTGTTGCCTCAATTGCGCTTCCGATTGCCGTAAGGCTTCCTCGGCGGCTTTACGTTCGGTAATGTCGGTAATCATTCCTAAGACACCGATGTATTGTCCTGTTTGATCGAAGATGGGATTTGTAGCAACAATCGCCCACAAGTTACAGCCATCTTTACGGGTGAATTTAAAGTCATGTTGTTCTTTAATTCCTTGGCGGCGACGTTCCATCTGAGCGATCGCGATCGCCTGACCTTCTTCATCCATGAATGCAAATAAAGTCTGACCTAGCATCTCAGCGATGGTATAGCCTAGCATTTGGGCCATCTGATTGTTCGCAAAAGATGTATTGCCTGCGGTGTCGAGAACCCAGATTCCCTCAGTCGTGGTTTCGACAATGCGACGATATTGCGCTTCGCTTTCCCGTAACGCCGCTTCTGTCTGCTGGCGTTCGACAATTTCCTGTTGTAACAAGATGTTGGCAGATTGTAGCGCCGCAGTCCTTTCTTCAACTCGTCTTTCTAACTCTAATGTGAGTTTTCGTAGTTCTTCTTCAGTGGCTTGGCGCTCGGCAATTTCCTTTTCTAGTGTGTTGTTGGCAGTTTCCAATAGCGCTGGACTAGGAAATGCAAGTGCTTGAGGAATTAAGGGCATTAGCATCAACGCCGTATACACAGAAACCCCAGCCGTAAAGGCTTTCAAGAATCCTGATAACCAATAATACGGATGCCACAGCGTCGCCACCTCTGCTAGATGCGTCGTACCGCACGCAACAATGAATGTTCCAAACAACAGGAATATCCCATAAAAGGGCATATCTCGCCTTTTGGAGACAAAATATACCAGCATGATTGGAATCGAATAATAAGCGACTGCGATCAAAATATCAGATGTAATGTGCAGCCACACTAATCCAGGCTTCCACAGGTAACAATGCCCGTGGGGAATAAAATCTTTTGACAAAAAATTTTGCACAAATTTTAGCATCAAGATTTATGGCTGTAATAGTTTTTACATTTAATATTCAATTTGTATCTTATCTTGGAATATTTCATATATTTGTTGATTTTCATGAATAAGGCAACAATTTGCTTACAATTTGTGCAAACAATCGACTTTGACTATTTATGTCTTAATCGACAGATTTCAGAGAAATTACGGATAGCTAGCAGGTCATCTAGACAGCAACTATCAGTTTATTTTTAGGCAGAAGACTTTTGACTAGAAATCTTTGTCGCTAACGCCCTGACACAGCATTAGCTGGAGATACCGTCTACTGTAGAATTTCGGATCTTTTATTACTTTGTAAGCGATCGCATCCATAGACAAGAAGCAATCGCTGAAAATCAATGTAAAATCGCAGCTGGTCTAGAATCCGGTTTTTTGCAAAAAAAGAACTTAAAAAAACGCTAAAATCATCACTGTGCCGCTGGTTGAGGAGAGAATGCGGGTGGAATATCAATTACAAGTAGAACAAGTGGTGGAAACGCTTAAAAAGGATCTACCCATGCTTTTTGAAAGAGATATTTCCTACGACATTTATACGCACGATATCTACTTTGAAGATCCAGTGAATAAATTTAAATGGAAATTCAACTATCGGATTATCTTTTGGACGTTGCGATTTCACGCGCAGCTATTTTTTACAGAAATATTTTTCGATCTTCATGATGTGGAGCAGACAGATGAAGACACCATTAGGGCGAATTGGACTGTACGCGGTGTTTTGCGCCTTCTCTGGAAACCTCGCCTATTTTTTAATGGCTACTCTACTTATAAACTCAATAAAGATGGGTTAATTTACAATCACATCGATACATGGGATCGCAAACCCAGCGAAATCTTGAAGCAGTTCCTGAAAAAGGGAGGGAATATCTAAGCTCAAATTTAAATGAATGCCTTGATTTTAGGAATTATTTTGATAAAAATAATTCCTAAAATTTATGAAGCTCGAACCAGAGGATTAATTGCCTCTACTTTAGACCCACAATTACTTGAATAAAGGGTAACAGCAAAGGTCGTTCCCACTCCAATTTCACTGTTTACTGCAATTTTTCCACCGTGTAAATCTACACAATTTTTTACGATAGAAAGTCCTAATCCAGTACCCGGAATCGTCCCCACATTATCAGCTCGATGAAAAGATTCAAATAACCGCGTTCTGGCTTCGGGAGGAATGCCGATTCCTTTATCTCGGATGAAAAAAAGTGCTGTTCCTTGTTCGCAAACTAAGTCGAACTGAATATTGCCGCCTTTCGGGGAATACTTGATGGCATTTGAAAGCAAATTCGTAAAAATTTGCCGAAGCAACTTTTCATCCATACAAAAATGCGTACTTTGACCTTGACAAGCGAAAGCGATCGCGTGTTGCTTGCTAATTGTCACTTGGATATCTTCCACCAGGGCGCGGCAGAATTTTTCTAAATCTAAAGGTGCTGGATTAAAGGCAAGCTTCTTGGCTTCGGCTTTACCAATAAACAACACATCATCTAATAGATGGGTCATATTTTTGGCAGCTGCTTGAATACGAGCAAAATACTCGCGTTTTTTTTCTTCACTTGCTTGATGTGGGAAACGTTCTAGTAATCTGGCAGATAGAATGATGATGCTCAACGGGGTGCGAAATTCGTGGGATACGGTGGTAACAAAGCGAGAACGCAGTTCGCAGAGTTCCCGTTCTTTTTCCATCGCATTCCGTATTTCAGCATCGGCTCGTTTCCGCTCGGTGATGTCTTCAACCATGCCTAATTCATAGAGGATTTCTCCAATTTCATTTCGGATTACCGTTACCGTTAACTTCACCCAGCAAATTTCTTGGTTTTTCTTGATATAACGTTTCTCAAGCTGATAGCTGTCTATGTCTCCCTGAATGATTTGCTTGAGATAAGGCGTTTCTATTTCCAAATCTTCAGGATGGTTAATATCAAAAAGGTCAAGGGTTGTCAGTTCTGACTCCGTGTAACCCAAAATTTCACAAAAGGCTCGATTTACCATGAAAAACCGATAGTCAGGTTTTCTGACTAAGGTGATACCGATAGGAGCATCATCAAAAAATCGACGAAATCTTTCTTCGCTCTCGCGCCGTGCTGCTTCTGCACGCTGGCTTAGCGCAGCGTGTCGCAGGCTTTGGCTAATTTCGTCCCGGAGTTGCTCGTTGACCTGTTGTAATTCTGCTGTACGCTCTTCTACTCTCTTTTCTAGTTCTTCGTTGGCTTCTTTTAGGGCGGCGGCTGCCCACTTTTGACTGGTAATATCTCTGACAGTGCTGAGGATTGCATCCACACTGGCATCTGGATTATGGATGGGGGTGATATTGTACTCGTAGTGCCTGAAACCCTCGATGGCGGGAAGGTAAGCTTCGCCAGTCATCGGTTGCCCGGTAGAAAATACTGTCTGATGGTGCGCTTCAATTGACCCCATATTTTCCGGTTGCAAGCCGAGTTCTTGCCATGTTTTCCCCACTATGTCACTACGCTGGAACCCCAGTGCCTTGGCACCTGCAACGCTAGTATCGGTATATTTTCCCGCTCTATCGATCAGATAAATCCGATCTGGAGAAGCTGAGAGAATTTGGTCGAGGTTTGTGGATTGTTGCTTAACTTGGGCGGTGAGTTGTTGTAGTTCTAACTCAACGGCTTTATGCTCGGTAATATCTTTGGCAACTGCATAGAAGCATCCATTTTGATGCGGTAACGTTCTCCAAGACAGCCATCGATAGCTGCCATCCTGGCAGAGATAGCGATTTTCAAAATGAGCGATCGCATTGTCAGCAGATTCTCCGGATGCGGTTAGCGTTGCATTAACATCATCTGGATGGACAAATTCAATCCAAGGGCGCGACATCAATTCTTCCAGCGTCCAGCCCAAAACGCTCTCCCAGGCGGGGTTGAGTTTCTGGAAGTACCTATCTTGCCCGCAAATGCCTAAGAGATCGAGGGACAGGTTAAAAAATGCATTGAGTTCGGACTCTGCTTTCGCCAGCGGCTCAGTCGGTTCGCTTGGATGCTTGGGATTGTTCACAGTAGCCCTCTTGGATGTTTACTCCCCGTTATCTTTTATTAGTATTCCCATCGCTTCCGACAAATAATGCAGAGTATTCATCCCAATTCTTACAAAATTTTGCATTTTGTTTTTAGAATCCCAATTTATGTATTTACTCGGAAGCGATCGCAGATTTTCTGCCACTTCCTAAGTTTAAGAAGCTGGAGCATTGCGGTATACGCTGAGCAGGTAAGTGTAAATCTTCAAAAACCCGGATTTTGTAGGAACTGAAGTTATCTTCCTCCGGGATTTTACGTTTAGTTTTACGAGATGTTTCGCTGCTAGGTGGCTGCATCAAAAGAGCGCGATCGCGTCCACTCCTGATAATCTAATCAAGTTATTCTCTTTTGAGGTTCTGGCAACCGTAAAAATCTATGCATCAAGATAAACGTCAGGCTTACTGGCGAGCCAATACTGCTTTAATTCGAAATCTTTTGATCGTTTGGGCGCTAGTATCCCTCGTTTTTAGCATTCTGTTAGTTGAGCCATTGAATGCGGTGCGTTTTGGTAACGTTCCCCTCGGCTTTTGGATGGCACAGCAGGGTTCTATTTTTGTCTTTGTAGGGCTGATTTTCATCTACGCCGTGCAGATGGACAAGCTCGATCGCAAATACGATATCGATGAGTGAGGGAAATAATGTCAGTTGAAATCTGGACTATTTTATTGGTTAGTCTTTCTTTCATTGGGTACCTCTACATCGGTTGGCAGTCGCGCGTTAAAGAAAGTGCAGGCTTTTTCGTGGCTGGGCGTGGAGTTCCACCCATCGCCAACGGTGCAGCGACAGCAGCAGATTGGATGTCGGCGGCGTCGTTTATCTCAATGGCAGGGTTGATTTCCTTCTTGGGTTACGACGGCTCGATCTATCTGATGGGTTGGACGGGTGGCTATGTTCTGCTGGCGTTGTTGCTGGCTCCCTATTTGCGGAAGTTCGGTAAATATACGGTGCCGGACTTTGTGGGCGATCGCTATTACTCCAATGTCGCCCGTTTAGTGGCAGTTGTGGCGGCAGTTTTTGTTTCCATGACCTACGTCGCTGGACAGATGCGGGGTGTGGGAATTGTGTTCAGCCGCTTCTTGCAAGTGGATGTAAGCACTGGCGTGATCATTGGGATGGTGATTGTCGGCTTTTTCTCCGTTTTAGGGGGAATGAAGGGAATTACCTGGACTCAGGTGGCACAGTACGGCGTGTTGATTATTGCCTACTTGATTCCCGCGATCGCGATCGCCATGCTGCTTACCGGCAACCCGATCCCCCAACTGGCGTTCCCTTTTAGCGATATTGTCCCTAAATTAAACCAAATCCAGGTTGACCTCGGTTTTCAGGAATACACCAAACCGTTTGTCAACAAATCGATGCTGGATGTTTTGTTTACTACCATTGCTTTGATGGTGGGAACGGCGGGACTTCCCCATGTCATCGTGCGCTTTTACACAGTTCCTGATGTCCGTGCGGCGCGTTACTCAGCGGGTTGGGCGCTGCTATTTATCGCGATACTCTACACTAGCGCCCCCGCGCTCGCAACGTTTGCCCGTTATAACCTGATCGACACTTTGCACAACCAGACGATTCAGGAAATTCATCAACTCGACTGGGTGAACAAGTGGGAAAACACCAAGCTGCTTACCTTTGAAGATAAGAACGGGGATGGGCGGATTCAGCTAACGCCCGATAAAGCTACTAGCGAGATCGGCATCGATCCGGATATTATCGTTCTCTCAACACCAGAAGTGGCAAAACTCGCTCCGTGGGTGATTGGCTTGGTGGCGACGGGAGGGTTAGCGGCGGCGCTGTCTACCGCATCCGGTTTGCTTTTGGTAATCTCCAGTGCGGTTGCTCACGATATCTACTACCGCATCATTAATCCAGGTGCGTCAGAATCGCTGCGAGTGATGGTGGGTCGAATTATGGTCGGGTTTGCGATCGCAATTGCCGGATACTTCGGCATCAATCCCCCCGGTTTTGTGGCGCAGGTGGTGGCTTTTGCCTTTGGTTTAGCCGCAGCCAGCTTTTTCCCAGTCATCATTTTAGGTATCTTCGACAAACGGACAAATCGGGAAGGCGCGATCGCCGGGATGTTAGCTGGTCTTATCTTTACCATCTCCTACATTGCGGGTGTCAAATTTTATGGGATGTCACCCTGGTTTTTCGGCGTTTCTGCTGAGGGAATTGGCACCTTGGGCATGGCGATCAACTTTGTTGTCACCTGGGTTGTTTCGCGTCTAACTCCGCCACCGCCGCTGGAAATACAGGAAATGGTGGAAGAGTTACGCACGCCAGGTGGGGAACCAGTCGCTTCGTCAAGCCATTGATCCTCGTTTGGATTTTAGATTTGGGGGTTTGGACGACCAAACAAGCGCCGCAACATAACTTCAAAATTGGCACAAGCGGCAGATCTACAACAAAATGGTATAAATCAACACACAGGTAGGGGTGATTCATCAATCGCCCCTTTTTTGTAGCCTGGTGGAGTAATTTTTTGAGACTCTCTACGTAGATGCGATCGCTTTACAGGTCTACTAACGCTAGCTCTACAGGTCTACCAACTTATACCCATTCATTTTACTGGCGCTACACTTACGATTTTCTTTTTGCTCCCTTGTGAAGAGGGTTGGGATTTCTGATGGCTAGCATCACAAGGAAAAATTAGTATTGAAGTAAGTTCCACCATCCCGCTTTAAACAGGTAGTCCTCTAGAGCCACTACCAAGTTTCCGGTTACTTCCGATACTTCCGAGAGAAAACTCGATAACCCTTCCCATCAATACTACCCGACGGAGAGAGACTATCTTCCTCCATATTGACTAAATCGAATTGAACATTTTCTGTATAAATTGTTAAAGTAATTCTGATTACTTCTAAAAAGTTAATCACCCAAGAACATTCTTCTTGCGAATATTCTTCATAGTATTGAATCAATTTAGCCAAACAAACTTCTAAATGAGTCCGAGTGGGAGGACAAATTAGAATAATTTTCAGCAGTAGGATTGCTAGAGTAACCGATTTTCCTTCAGAAGCTAATGAAACGAACAGAGAAGAAGGTTCTCCATTATTCTTGATCGTTAAACATTCAATTACCCGTTTACAGGTTTTAATCAGCAGAAGGCTATTGATCTCTTCTTCATCAGCCTCTTTATAGATAAATTCTAATATTTTCCACAAATTAGTTTTTAAAGTCTCTACCTGACCTTGGCTTTCAGTCGAATAAAATAAATATTTTAGCAAGCCTTGTTTAAAATGCTTGTATTTCAATTCTTTGGTTTGTTTTAAAAAAATATTTGCAATGTTTTCATAGCTAAACATTCCACGTCTAGCGATAACTTTTTTAACTAAACGGAGTGCTTGATCGCCCAAAGCCGTAGGATTTTGGTTTTTCTTATTGTTAAATCCCCTAGACTCAGAATGAGCTGTGTACATTGCCAGATCAAACTTAAACTGGTCTTTCAACTGCTTTGATAAGCCTTTAGCAGCTTGGCGCTGTTCTTCAGAATTTTTCTTATTAACATACTGAGGCGCTAACAAATAAGATGTATAACGGCTCTTCCAATGGTCTTGCTCTCGATTTTCATATCTAGAAACAAATAGCTTAAGTTCCTCGTAATCTTGGCTATTAACGAAATCTGCAAGCCAAGCTTTTAGACATTTTACACTTGGAGATGAGATGCTATCACAGTTAGCAGAATTAGAAATTAATTGAATTAAATCTTTTAAGGCTTGGTAGTGGCGAGCCAATATCCAGTTATTGAGAAGAATATAACAAGAACGCTTTAATGTATTTTTAAATTCTTCTTCGTTTTTAGAATCAACAATTGTTTTAAGTGCTTGCAGATGTGCTGAACCAATCGCCTTGACTGGATTAATAAATAAAGTTTTAAACTCATACAGAACTAAATCTGGTGCCCATTGTTTAACAATGTCCAAAAAAAACTGACAAATTATTTCCTGAGGATCTGGAATCTTCGGCACCAGCTTGTTTGAATTAATAAGTGGTTCAGTCTGATGAGTATCTAATAAGACATCCTTAAGTGTGGATGTCTTAAGAACTCTTGAGTGCTTACTGGTTGCTTGAACTTGCATTGCGCTATCGAGAATTCTTTATTCTAAATGTAAACTTTTTCTTTAGAGGATTTGGTGATTGAAAACCTTGATAGCGTATGATAGTCGCCTCATGACTTAGTGAGGCTGGATACCGCATGAATGTGACGCCTGTCACGCAGACGTCACATTCATGCGGGTAGCAAGTTTTTACACAGCGCGCTTTTTAGCATGATTGCCGCCCGTACAGGACTTCTCAGCCTACATCAAGAAGCGGGTGAATGCTGAGTAGTATGCTCTTTCATCTGATTAAGGCGCGGGGTATCATCTATGTCAAAGTATGTCAAAGGCAATGACCATAGAACTACCAATCTCTTTACCCCTAGAAACCGTACTATCTTAACAGGGTGCCCGAAAAGTATGGCAGGTAGGCATTGCTCGCCTAATTTCATGCAACGTCAAAGCAAAAAAAATCCCGACTTCCTATAGCAGCCGGAGTTCTGAAAGGCTGGCATCTTCCAACTGAAATTAGGATTGCGATAAGAGAACGCTTGAAAATCTATTGATACAGTTATTAGTTTTTATATTTTTAAATTAATTTTTTATCTTTAAAAAAAATTAATTTAAAGGATAAGTCACGTTTATAGCAACGATTAGAAAAAGTTAATGTAAAGACGGAATGTTGAAGAAGCATTTTCGGGACTCAAAGACAAAATTTAAGTGTTATTCAACTATAGTTTTCTCTTAAGAGAACTGTTAGAAGCTGTCGTATAGCAGTGTTGAGGTCTGAAATCGGCAGGCTGAGGAGTGAGGTCTGAGGTTTGAATGAAAACAGGAATGCTCTCCTACTCCCTCTCTATCTCTTGACCCTGACAGCGTTTGGGTTAACTGTGTTACCATCTGGAAAAATCTTCTCAATATCTCAATCACCCTATGGGCAAGGTTCTGGTGTTAAACGCCTCTTATGAACCGCTCAACATCACCAGCTGGCGGCGGGCTGCTGTCTTGTTGATCAAAGGGAAAGCAGAGCGGGTTGAACACAACGGCAAATACGTCTACTCAGAGTTTCCACTCCCGACGGTTATTCGGCTGCGCTACTATGTCCGGGTTCCTTATAAGGAAATTCCCCTGACTCGTCGAAATATCCTCCACCGCGATAGTCATTCTTGTCAATATTGCGGTTATACCGGGGACGATTTAACGCTCGATCATGTAATTCCCCGCTCTCGTGGCGGCGGCGATACCTGGGAAAACATTGTCACCGCCTGCGTGCGCTGCAATGTTAATAAAGGCAGCCGCACCCCCAAGGAAGCAAACATGATTTTGCGGCAGCCGCCTCGCAAGCCTTACAGTAGTCTGCACTTTGAAGTTGCGAAACACCTCAAAAGTGGTACGCATCAGGAGTGGAAAAAATATGTGATCGGCCTTTAGCCCCCTGCAATTAAATCAACTGCGGGGGGTTTTAAAATTTGGCTAGTCAAGAGACTGGCAAGTACGGGTGGTGCCCCTAGTACTGGGGGCGGAGGAACATTGCACTCTTCCTTAACCCCTCATTGCCAATCGGTAGCCATGAAAGAGCAAGAGCGCAACTGTAAAAGGTCAAGACCGGAAAACGCGACCGCAGGGGGAGTGTCGTTTACCAGTTTTTTTGTCAAGATCTATGAATAGGTAGCTCTATATCAAGACAAGCGTAATCACGGCGTCTCTGGAAACCTGTTTTCGCAGTAAAGAGGCGAGCTTTCGCGGCATTTACAAGGGTTTCTGTACTGCGCTTTTTTTGCCCTTTGGGCGATTGACTGAATCTGTCAAATACTTGGCAGGAAGCGTGAGGAGAGAGACTGTTGCAGCAACTGGAATACTAATTTTATAGCTTTGCACACCTGCATTATCCATAATATGCGATCTAATTTGCTCAAGCCTCTCAATGGTTCTCCAATCGCCGCCGAGTCAAAGCCTATAGACACCAAGCCAGATTCGGAATCTGTGGTTGAAATTCAACTAACAGAGGCGGCTCGCACACAGACAGTGAATGGATCTGGTAATTATTCAGCTAGAGGGTCTAGCGAACCCCCACTGGAAAGAATCGTGGAATCGCTACGACAGACTTTAGAGCGTCACCGGGGCGATCGCCATCTGGTAATTTTGCAAGATTTTCCCGACCCGGATGCCCTTTCGGGCGCTTGGGCGTATCAACTGATTGCCAAGCAGTACAACATCCAATGCGAAATTGTGTACGCTGGCACTCTCAGCCACCAAGAAAATATTGCTCTGGTTAAACTTACAGGCTTACCCGCAAAACGCTTGGGCGTCCAGTGCCTGAAGGAAAAGGAGAAGGACTTGTCGGTGTATCAGGGCTGTGTTCTGATTGATAACCAGGGCACGACCTGTCAATTGCTGCCTTGGGTACAAAAGGCAGGAATCCCGATTACGGTGGTGATTGACCATCACAGTATACAGACGGAACTTCATGCTGAATTTACGGATATTCGCCCTTCTACACGAGCAACGGCGACGATTTTAACCCAGTACCTCCAAGGAGGGTTGCTCAAGCTGGATAGCGGTATTGGCGAACACGTAAAATGTGCGACAGCACTGATGCATGGTCTGAGGTCAGACACGAACCGGCTGATGCAAGCTCAGGAAGAGGATTTTCTAGCTGCCGGGTATCTCAGCCGTTTTTATGACGCCCAACTGCTGAATGCAGTCTTGCAGGCGTATCGCTCAAAACGGGTGATGGATGTAATCGAGCGATCGCTAACCAACCGCACTGTCCAAAATAACTTTTCTATCGCCGGTGTTGGTTATCTTCGCTATGAAGACCGGGATGCCATCCCCCAAGCGGCAGACTTTCTCGTGACAGAAGAAAACGTCCACACGGCTGTCGTCTACGGAATCGTCCACGACGAAGATGAAGAATTGGAAGTCGTAATTGGCTCCCTGAGAACCAGCAAGCTGACTCTCGACCCTGACGAGTTTATCAAAGAAGCCTTTGGGCAAGACAATCAAGGACGCTTTTTTGGCGGCGGACGACTTTCCGCGGGTGGCTTTGAAATTCCGATGGGGTTCTTGGGCGGCTTCAATGAAAATTCTGAGTACGCCAAGATGAAATGGGAAGTTTTTGACACCCAAATCAAGCAAAAGCTGCTTCGGTTGGTCAACCCAAAAGACCATCTGCTTCATGGGGAGTAGAAGCGAGTGGAAGAATGGAAATTGCGACTCTTCCATTCTTCCATCAGCAATTAACCTATGAAACTTTATTTGATCCGCCACGGAATCGCCGCCGAGCCATCTGAGGACGTCAAAGATGAAACGCGATCGCTGACCCATGAGGGACGCAAGAAAACCACTAAAGTAGCAAAACGACTGGATGAAATCGGTGTGCGCTTCGACCTGATCCTCACCAGTCCCTTGGTGAGGGCACGCCAAACCGCCAAAATTCTCGTCGCCGCCCGTTTGTGTCCCCATCTAGAAGAATCAATCGACTTGGCTCCTGGGGGTGGCATCCAAGCTTGGCTGAGATGGTTAGAGGAATGGCGGCGAGCGGGTGGATCTCAATTAGCCCTAGTAGGTCATCAACCTAACTTGGGAAATTGGGCAGAAATTTTGGTGTGGGGCGATACCCAAGAAGCGCTAATTTTGAAAAAAGCAGGCATGATTGGATTAAGCCTTCCAGAAACTCAGTCTCCCGTGGGTCATAGCCAGATGTTTTTGCTTTCCTCACCCAAGTGGCTGTTGTAATCCCCGTTTAGAAATTCTGGTAAAACTAGCGACTACAAAAACGGTTTCTGGTAAGGTAACTTGAGTATGTTCCCCTCACCCAATCCGTAGCAACATGACTGTCTGCGAGTATAAACCAGGTTTAGAAGGCATTCCCGCTGCCCAATCCAGTATCAGCTATGTCGATGGAAAACAGGGAATACTAGAATATCGCGGCATTCGCATCGAAGACCTCGCAGAAAAGAGTACCTTCCTAGAAACGTCGTATTTATTAATTTGGGGTACGCTCCCCACGAAGGAAGAACTTGAGGCCTTTGAAAGTGAAATTCGCTATCATCGGCGGATCAAATATCGCATCCGGGACATGATGAAGTGTTTTCCGGAAACCGGGCATCCAATGGATGCGCTGCAAGCTTCTGCCGCTGCTTTGGGTTTGTTTTACTCCCGTCGCGCTTTAGATAACCCTGCTTACATTCGGGAAGCGGTGGTGCGTCTCTTAGCCAAAATTCCCACAATGGTGGCAGCGTTCCAACTGATGCGGAAAGGCAACGACCCCGTGCGCCCTCGCGATGATTTGGACTATTCTGCCAACTTCTTGTATATGCTGAACGAGCGAGAACCCGACCCCCTTGCGGCGCGGATTTTCGATGTCTGCTTGACGCTTCATGCAGAACATACGATGAACGCTTCTACCTTCTCGGCACGGGTGACGGCTTCTACCCTGACCGACCCCTACGCAGTCGTTGCCTCAGCGGTGGGAACTTTAGCAGGGCCATTGCATGGAGGGGCGAATGAAGAAGTCATCACCATGTTAGAAGAAATTGGCTCAGTGGCAAATGTTACTGCGTGGCTAGAGGATGCCTTACAGCGCAAAGCGAAAATTATGGGCTTTGGTCATCGCGTTTACAAAGTGAAAGACCCGCGAGCGACAATTCTCCAAAACTTGGCAGAACAACTGTTTGAGAAATTTGGTCACGATAAGTATTACGACATTGCTGTGGAGTTGGAAAGGGTACTTGAGGAAAAATTAGGCGAAAAAGGAATTTATCCAAACGTGGATTTCTATTCGGGTCTGGTTTACCGAAAGATGGGCATTCCTACAGATTTGTTTACACCCGTGTTTGCGATCGCTCGTGTTGCTGGTTGGCTGGCTCACTGGAAGGAACAGTTAGGAGAAAACCGCATCTATCGTCCGACTCAAATTTATAAAGGTTCTCGCGAAGCTGGCTACATTTCTATAGAACAACGATAGTCATCTAGAACCCGAAAAAACGCGATCGCTTCCGACAAAAATTGTATAGAGAAGCGATCGCGCTTTTTTTGTGGCGGAGACGGGAGGAGCGATCGCTGGTTCCGAAAATCGGGGTAGATGGGGAAGCTTACTGTTAATTGGTTGACCTTCGTAGGGATTAGTTGCCTCAGTTGACCAACAGATGCAAGAGCCGGATTCAACAGATACCCATCGCTCAATTAGAGGAGTTGGGTGAGGCGCTGTTGGATTTTACGGCACCGACGGATTTAGCCGTCTGGTTCGAGCAGTATCAGTGATAATTACACAGGCGATCGCACTTTCACCCGCCACAACAAGCGATCGCGCCTCCCTTCTTCCTGACCACAGAAAACTTTAACTTAAGGATAAGTAGAATTTCTTATTTGCTGCGCTGGGCTGGATGCGCTCCAACGATATACTAGGCTGTGTAGCTGAAAAAAATCTTCACAAAAGAACAGATAGATTGATTCGATACATCTTGTCTCGAATTGTCCTAGTAATTACTTCGTTCGGGAAACATGAACCCAGGTATTGACCTACAAGGAACTTTTATCCAATCCCTCAGGGATCTGGGCATCCCAGCAGGTGCCGCCAAAGCCATTTGGATGCCGCTGCCGATGTTTCTGATGATTATTGGTGCTACCGTAGGGGTGCTAGTGGTCGTCTGGCTGGAGCGGAAGATTTCTGCTGCGGCTCAGCAGCGAATTGGGCCAGAATTCGCCGGACCACTGGGTGTTTTGCAGCCGGTCGCCGATGGTCTAAAGCTGGTTTTCAAAGAAGATATTGTCCCAGCCAAGACCGACCGCTTGCTATTCACGCTAGGCCCAATCATCGTCGTCATCCCAGTGTTTTTGTCCTTCCTGATTGTGCCGTTTGGGCAAAACCTGGTAATCTCTAACGTCGGAATGGGCGTCTTTTTGTGGATTGCCCTCTCCAGCATTCAGCCGATTGGCTTGCTGATGTCCGGCTATTCTTCAAACAACAAGTATTCCCTACTAGGGGGTTTAAGGGCGGCAGCGCAGTCGATTAGTTACGAAATTCCCCTAGCGCTTTCCGTACTTGCGATCGCGATGATGTCCAACAGTCTTAGCACCATCGACATCGTAGAACAGCAATCTGGCTACGGCGTCCTCAGCTGGAACGTCTGGCGGCAACCCGTGGGTTTCCTCATCTTTTGGATTGCCGCTTTGGCAGAGTGCGAAAGACTCCCTTTTGACCTGCCAGAAGCAGAAGAAGAACTGGTTGCCGGTTATCAGACCGAATACGCCGGGATGAAATTCGGTCTATTTTATATCGGCTCTTACGTCAACCTCGTCCTCTCTGCCCTGCTAGTTGCAATCTTGTATCTAGGCGGATGGGAATTTCCGATTCCCCTTTCAATGTTAGGCGGCTGGCTAGGAGTTAATGAAACCAGTCCCTGGTTGCAGGTGATTGATGCATCACTGGGGATCACCATGACCCTCCTAAAAGCCTACTTCCTCGTTTTCATAGCGATTCTGCTGCGCTGGACTGTACCACGGGTTCGCATTGACCAACTGCTCGATCTAGGGTGGAAGTTTCTGCTCCCAGTGTCTTTAGTCAACCTGCTACTGACCGCAGCCCTAAAATTAGCATTTCCCGTTGCTTTTGGCGGGTAATTGGTAATCGGTAATCGGTAATAAGTCGTGGGAAAAATTACCTTTTTCTACAATCACCAATAACCGATTCTCTAATCAGAGAGAGACACAGAACAATGCTTAAGTTCCTCAAACAAGTTGGCGATTACGCCAAAGAAACCGTCCAAGCGGCTCGATATATTGGTCAAGGGTTGTCTGTAACCTTCGACCATATGCGGCGGCGTCCGATTACCGTGCAGTACCCCTACGAAAAACTCATTCCTTCCGAGCGTTTCCGGGGTCGAATTCACTTTGAATTTGATAAGTGCATTTCCTGCGAAGTCTGCGTGCGGGTTTGTCCCATCAACCTGCCAGTAGTGGATTGGGAGTTTGACAAAGCAAGCAAAAAGAAACTCCTCAAGCACTACAGCATCGACTTCGGAGTTTGTATCTTTTGCGGCAACTGCGTGGAATACTGCCCAACCAATTGCCTATCAATGACCGAAGAGTACGAGCTTAGCACCTACGACCGTCACGAATTGAATTTTGACAACGTGGCACTGGGTCGTTTACCGTACAAAGTCACGCAAGACCCAATGGTGACGCCGCTGCGCGAACTTGTCTACCTACCCAAGGGCGTCATGGACCCGCACGACCTGCCAGAAGGTTCCCGTCGCCCCGGTCAGCTTCCAGCGGAAATTCTGGAACAAACGGAAAAATAAAAGTGATTTGTCATTCGTCATTAGTCACTTGTAAAAAACTAATGATGAATGACGAATGACAAATAAACGATTGACTACTGACAAAGGACAAAAATGAATCTAGCTGAAGGCGTTCAGATTGTTTCGTTTGGCCTGCTGTCGCTGATGATGATTGGCTCAGCTTTAGGAGTGGTGCTGTTTACTAATATTGTCTACTCAGCCTTCTTACTGGGTGGAGTTTTTGTCAGCATCGCTGGGCTGTATCTTCTTCTCAATGCAGACTTTGTAGCGGCGGCGCAGGTTCTCATTTATGTTGGAGCGATTAACGTCCTGATTTTGTTTGCCATCATGCTGGTAAACAAGCGGGAAGATTTTGCACCCATTCGCAATCGCTGGATTCGCCAAGCATCAACGGCTTTGGTCTGTATCGGCTTGTTTGGGCTTCTGGGTACGATGGTGATCAGAACTCCCTGGACTTTAGCGGTCTTGACCACTCCCATTGAAAGTAGCATTGTGCAGATTGGTCTGCATTTCTTCAGTGACTTTTTGCTACCCTTTGAGTTGGCATCTGTGTTGTTGTTGATGGCAATGGTGGGCGCAATTGTTCTGGCACGTCGTGAGTATATTCCAGAAGAAATTTCACCTCAGCTAACTCAACCAACCTCGTTAACGTTGCCGGAACGTCCTCGCGAACTTTTGACGGTCGGCTCCGAAAGCGGTAAACTCCCCGCAGATACCAACACCTAGAAACCAAGAAAACTCATGCACCTAGAACTTCAGTATTTTCTACTGCTAGCCGCTGCCCTCTTCTGCATCGGTATCTATGGCTTGATTACCAGCCGTAATGCTGTTCGCGTGCTGATGTCGATTGAATTGCTGCTGAATTCTGTCAACCTGAATTTAATGGCCTTTTCTAATTTTCTCGATCCTCAAGAAATTAAAGGTCAGGTTTTTTCCGTCTTTGTGATTACTGTTGCAGCTGCTGAAGCCGCTGTGGGTTTGGCGATTGTGCTGTCAATCTATCGCAACCGCGAGACGGTAGACATGGAGCAGTTTAATCTGTTGAAGTGGTAATGGTTAATGGGTAATGGGTAATGAGTACTTTGAGTTGAAGAAAGCTCTTGAATTCAAAATTTAGACGCGGTAATGGCGTCTCTAGAACTGAAAAGTTTTTACCTATACCAATTACCCATTATTCCTTACTAACAACGGCAGAAAAATCAGTGATTAATATTTAGGGATATAAATGTAGATTGATGAATCTACAAGCGTTTTTAATATTTATATTTATCTTCAGATTTATCTCTAGTAACGTTGAACCCTTATTTTTAGTTTTGCCTGATAAATTTGAGTAGTTAAAATCGTGGACAAGGTTGAGGGTCAAACATTTCAGGTATCCAGCCCACATCTATCCTTAGTATTAGTTGTCTGAAATACATTGTTATAGAATGACAGAGGGCTGGAGAAAATAGGCATTATCAAATAAAAGCGATCGCGTCTTTGCAAGGAAGAGGAAAATAGCTATGGGGATGACTCTCACCGAAAAAATCTTGGCTCGTGCCTCCGGTCGGGCTATTGTCGAACCGGCGGAGAATATTTGGGTTAACGTTGATTTGTTAATGACCCATGACGTTTGTGGCCCCGGTACAATCGGGGTATTCAAGCGCGAATTTGGCGCAGATGCCAAAGTCTGGGACAAAGAAAAGATTGTTTTGATTCCAGACCATTACATTTTTACTGCCGACGAACGCGCTAACCGCAACGTTGATATTCTGCGCGACTTTGCCAAAGAGCAAGACATTAAATATTTCTACGACATCACCGACCGAGCCGACTTTAAAGCCAATCCAGATTACAAAGGTGTTTGTCACATTGCCCTAGCACAAGAAGGTCACACCCGTCCTGGGGAAGTGCTGTTTGGTACCGATTCCCATACCTGTAACGCGGGCGCTTTTGGTCAGTTCGCCACCGGCATTGGCAACACGGACGCTGGTTTCATTATGGGCACCGGCAAGCTGCTGATCAAAGTCCCGGCGACGATGCGCTTTGTCTTTGAGGGCGAGATGCCAAATTACCTGTTGGCAAAAGACCTGATCTTGCAAATCATTGGAGATATTGGTGTTGCTGGAGCCACGTATCGGGCGCTGGAATTTGCCGGTACTACCATTAACGGTCTGTCGATGGAAGACCGGATGACGCTGTGTAATATGGCGATTGAGGCGGGTGGCAAAAATGGCACGGTCGCCCCGGATGAAACGACGTTTGAGTACGTCCGCGCCCGGACTGATAAGCCTTTCGAGCCAGTTTATACGGATGCTGATGCTCGTTTCTACTCGGATCGGCATTATGATGTCTCCCAGTTAGAGCCGGTTGTCGCGAAGCCCCATTCTCCAGATAATCGTGCCTTGGCGCGGGAATGCCGGGATGTCAAGATTGACCGAGTTTATATCGGTTCCTGCACTGGCGGCAAAACTTCAGATTTTATGTACGCTGCCCGTATTTTTAAGGGACAGCAGGTGAAAGTTCCTACTTATTTGGTACCGGCAACGCAGAAAGTCTACGAAGACTTGTTCACGCAGAAGTACGAAGGGCAAACTTTGTCTGAGATTTTCTTGGCGGCTGGTTGCATTGAGCCTGCGGCACCTTCTTGCGCGGCTTGTTTGGGTGGTCCCAAAGATACTTTCGGTCGTGTGAATGAGCCGGAAATTTGCGTTTCTACGACTAACCGCAATTTCCCCGGTCGGATGGGGAATAAAGAGGCGGGGATTTATCTGGCTTCGCCTTATACTGCTGCGGCTTCGGCGTTGACTGGATATGTGACTGACCCCCGCGATTTTATGTAGAGCGGTAGTAGAGGGGAATTCGGAACCTCACCCCCAACCCCTCTCCGTGAACGGAGAGGGGCAATATTGAATAGCTCGACATTCGTGGGGAGGGGCAGGGCGTGGGTTCAACCGTACTGCATCTAATAGAGAATTGCTAGAGACTTCAACCCAGGCTGTTAATCAGGTCAATATAATTGATCCAGCCTTGGAAGATGTCTTGAATAGTCCCGCTATTTTCCTCAACAAACTGGCTACCTTCTTCTGAAAAAGGGGATGTAGCGATCGCATTATCCAATTCGCCGAAAAGATCCGTCACCGTAGTTCCCCCGACGCAGGTAGCGGCGGCTTCATCAGCAAGTTCTTCCCATAAGGGAGACTCAGCAGAGATATTCGCTTGCTGGTTGATAGTGCTTTCTTTCATAAAAAACCTCTGGGCATCAAAATTATCTGATATCAACTCCATACTAATTGGTTGTCGCGATCGCGCTTTCGATTGTACACAGAAGGCGATCGCCCCAAAGCACTCGCTATACTCGTAGTCTACGGAATTCAGCAGATGCGAGTATTATGGTGGATTGGTTATTGGTCTGGGGAGTTTCTCAAGCTGTTGGGGGTCTGGTGTACCCCATTGTGCAAGATTTGGCAAAGGAGGGAGCAAAAGACTTTGCTAAAGATTTCTTCAAAGATTCGCTGAAACACGTTTTGCTACGGGAAAAAGACCCTCGTCAGGTTGCGGCTGGTAAGGCTATCAAAGAATTTCTGCAACTGGTACAGGATGAATTAAAAGATACAGGCGTTACTGATGAGCAATTGCAGCAATATACCAAACCGTTAAAGGAATTTATTAAAGACAAATCGGTTAAAGAGATTCTGGGAAGTGCTTTTAAAGATGACTGTCAGGCTTTAGATACAAAAACCTTAGCTCAAACTTGGAATCAGCTTAATTTATTACCTTTGCCACCTGAAGAATTTGATTGGGATTTGGTAGGCAAGCTGTACCGGAAAAAAGTTAAAGCGATTATCCGAGAATTGCCTGAATTACGCGCTATACTTGACTCTCAAAATTTAGAAGCTATTCAAAAAAATACTAAAGAACTAGCTGGAATTCCTACTGAATTTGACTTGAGGCGATATCAGGAAGGACTGCAAGAGCAATACAGCAGTCTTAATTTAGATAGTGTAGATACGAGTGTTTACGACTATCGAGAAAAACTCAAGGTATGGCAAGTTTTCATAGCACAGGATATGCGAGAATGCCAGGAATATTTACCCCAAGTTTACGAGATTCCTAAAGAGCATCAAAAACGACTGAGAGAGAGTAACCAACTTGAAGCAGACGTCAACCCGGAGGAGTGGGAACGATACAAAGAAGTTTATTATCAACAGCCAATTCGCTCAGTTTTGGATATTGTTAATGATTATCAAACCTATCCTTATGTTGTAATTTTGGGCGATCCGGGTTCGGGAAAGTCCACATTGTTGCAATACATCGCTTTGAATTGGGCAAGAACGCCCCTGAATAATGTTATTGAAGAGTCGATTCCGTTGCTGATTGAATTGCGGACTTACATTCGCAATCGCGACTCTGGACAATGCAAAGATTTTCTGGAATTCTTCCACAAAGGCAGCATTATCTGTCGCCTCAATCAGCACGAACTCCACGAACGCCTGAAAGCTGGCAAGGTTTTGGTGATGTTTGATGGGTTGGATGAGGTGTTCGATCCGCTGAAACGGGAGGAAGTGATTACTGATATCCATCGTTTCACGAATGAATATCCCAATGTGCGGGTAATTGTCACTTCTCGTATTATTGGCTACAAACCGCAACGGCTGCGAAATGCCCAGTTTCGTCACTTCATGCTGCAAGATTTAGAGTCAGATCAAATTAAGGATTTTATCGACCGATGGCATGAGTTAACGTTTACGGATGAGGCAGATAAAGTTAGAAAGCGGGAGCGACTGCAAAGGGCAATCGAGACTTCTTCAGCGATTGGAGAACTGGCGGGAAATCCTCTCCTGCTGACAATGATGGCAATTTTGAACCGCAATCAAGAATTGCCCAGAGATAGACCAGAACTCTACAACCAAGCCTCGCGATTACTGCTGCATCAATGGGATGTAGAGCAGAAATTGCTAGAGAATCCGAGGATCGATTCGGTAACGATTGACTATAAAGATAAGCAGGCGATACTGCGTCAGGTTGCCTACTTTATGCAAGCATCTGATAAAGGTTTAGCTGGTAATCTAATTAGCGGGGATGATTTAGAAAGGATTCTAACTAGCTTTTTGAAAAGCACAGAAGTCAATCAGCCGAGAACTGTTGCCAGATCGCTGATTGAACAATTGCGGAGTCGCAACTTTATTTTGTGTTACCTGGGTGCCGATTCCTATGCCTTTGTGCATCGGACATTTTTAGAATACTTCTGTGCCAGTGAGTTTGTTGAGCGGTTTGGGAAACGGGGACTTGAAGGGGGTTTGACGATTGAAGAACTCAAAACGGAGGTTTTTGCTAAGCACTGGGAGGATGAGTCTTGGCATGAAGTGCTGCGGCTGATTGCGGGAATGATTGATACGAGCTTTGCTGGTGAAATTATTGATTATCTGATGGCTCAAGATGGTGAAGCCCAAAAGTTTATCAATCTATTTCTGGCGGCGAAGTGCCTCTCAGACGTGAGAAATCGCTCTACGATTGCCGTAACTGTTACTAAGTTACTCAATTACTTAAAAGGATTAACAAAATACGGAGATAAAGAGCGAGCGTCAAGTGAAGAAGATTACAAGTTGAATGAAGAAGAATACAAACTAATCCATAGAATTCGCACTCAGGCTGTTGCAAAGATTGCAACAGTTTGGACAGATGACCCTGATACCTTATCGTGGCTCAAAACTTGTATCCAATCGGATAAAACTGGGTATGAGGGGCAGGCAGCATTGGAGGAAATAGCTAAAGGTTGGAAAAACGATCCCAACACCTTATCTCTTCTCAAAACCTACGCTCAAGCGGCTGACGATTGGGGTGTACAGTTTGGAGCAGTGCGAGAGTTAGCCAGAGGTTGGAGAAACGACCCTGACACCTTACCTATTCTCAAAACTTGCGCTCAAGCGGCTAACAGTTGGAGTGTTCGACGAATAGCAGTGCAAGAGTTAGCCAAGGGTTGGAAAGATGAGCCTGGTGTCTTTGAATTTTTGTCCGATCGCGCTATCAATGACCCCTTTGAACGCGAGAATGACTACCAAGACAACCCTCGGCAAACAGCAGTTGAGGGAATCATTGAGCAATATCCTGACCATCCCCAGATTCTACCGCTGTTGCGCGATCGCTCTCTCAATGACCCAGATGAGAAAGTTCGCGACTTCGCTACAGAGAAACTAAAGAATTGGAGTAAAAGTTGCGAGTAGAGCAGCGCTGAGGATGCGATCGCTATCTGATTGACAAATCTTTCCGTGTAGGTTGGGTTTCGAGAGTTTTGGAGAATCTTGCAAGTTTTGCTTCTTGAATTTTGTCAGTCAACCAACGGCTGACCAGTAAGCTTTAGCTTACTTTAGCTTTAAGCCGGGAAATTTATTCCCGGC
>NZ_JAMPKB010000082.1:0-22684 GCF_039961925.1 Trichocoleus sp. DQ-U1
AGCTCCGTATACGGCATACCAACTCCCCAGTGTCTTGATGCTGATCTACTCCCTTATTGTGCAATCTCGATTATGAACTGGCACACTACTTGACCATTCATGCAGGAGGTCTAATGAACACAAAGAATATGTCTATGTAAACGATTTGTAGCGCTCAGACGATGCTGCTTAAATTGATAAACCCCTGAGTTTTGTTGTAATTTCGATTGATTTAAATAAATAAGTTTTTAAGTTTTTAGTTTTTTTTACTTCCTGATGCAAGTAGTTGTATGCGATGTTGCACGCTGTTTATTTTGATAGATAAGGAACGGCGCTGCAAAAATGTTTGTCGGCTCCAAGTTGATGCCGTACACCAGCGTTCATAGGCTGGAACGGCTACATCTGTGAGGAAGTTGCGCCATTGTATAACTAGCCTCACCGGTTGTGTTTTCTCAGCACGGACTCGACCGTTTTCCATCATGGCACGCCGCAACTCTTTGTCGTCACGAAGGCGCTGGAGAGCAGCGATCGCATCCTCAAGGGAAGGTACTTCCAAATAGTCTAGTTCGCTTTGGCGCTCTGCTCGGAATGCAAAATCTGTCCCTAGAATTGCCGGTACACCAGCACACCAGGCGTTAATCAACTTCGTGGCAGGTTTCCAGGTGTAATCTTGGCGATCAAAGCTACGCACAGCTACGACTACATCGACATCACTGTAGTCGTTCCAGCGCTCAGACTTCACTATCTGCCAACTCAAACCTAAAGCCTTCAGATGCTCCTGCCAGGATGGCTTCTTTAGTTCAGATGCTAAGTTATACGTAATACCAAAGTAGGCAGCATTCTCAAATCGATCTCCTCGTGCAGGATCGCGAGGAATTAACCCTGGTTGCGACCAAAGTGGAATGTAGGAACTATCTTTGAAGGTCGATTCTTCTTGAGGGTTTTGCACAACATGAAGCTGTGCATAGGGATGTCGCTCGTAGTCTGCCTTCAGACAAACCATCAGCAATTTTGCTTGTGGCTGTAAAGCAAAGGGGAAAGATCGCCGATGTGCTAATACGATTCCCTCAGTAGGCATGGTTCCTGTTAGTTCACACGGAAAGCCATCGGCTTTGAGGCGAAGGTAAGTTTGTAGCGTCCAACAGTATATACCTTGTCCAAAACCTTGCCAGTAAGTATCGGCACTCTTTGGCATATCCTCAACCCAGTCAGATTGGGGAAGGTAAAAATATATTGGCGGTAATTTATCAGCCATAACGGTATGAACAGGAGCAGGCGTTAGTAGGCAATTTAGGCATATAAAATCTGCAATCAAAAAGCTGCTTTTGTTGCCTTGCCTAGAGGTTTGTTAAATTGACAGTAAATAGTGCTGCTTTGCACCACTAAGTGTTACTGAGTGTTGTCGTTATTCTCAATTGAACGGGAATTCCAAGCTCCTCTAACCCGCAACACGAGGGATTTTACGGGACGAGACACCTGCGATCGCGCAATTCGGATACGATGCCGTAAATCTTTCGTTTCGACAGCTAGGTAGCGGCGCTTCAGAAATGTTTGCCGGGTCAAACTCGATGCCGTACACCAGCGTTCGTAGGCTGGAACAGCTATCTCTGTTAAAAAGCTGCGCCACCGTTCTACCAATCTTTCTGCCTTTGTTTCCTCAGCACGGACTCGACCATTTTCAATCATGGCATGACGCAATTCTTTGTCATCGCGCAGGCCTTTGAGAGCAGCGATCGCATCCTCAAGAGAAGCTACTTCCACATAGTCTAGTTTGCTCTTGCGCTCGGCTCGGAATGCCGAATCAGTACCCATAATTGCGGGTACACCAGCGTGCCATGCGTTATATAACTTAGTTGCTGGTTTCCAACTGTAATCGCCATGACGGTTAAAGTTGCGAACAGCTAGTATCGCGTCGATTTCACTGTAATCGCTCCAGCGATCGCGACTATTGACGATTTCCCATTGCAAACCTAGATCCTTGAGTTGTTCCTGCCACTCTGGCTTTCTCAATTCCCGTGCTAAATTCTCCTCACGACCCACATAGGCAACTTTCTCAAAGCGATCGCCTCGTGAGGGATCGCGGGGAATTAACCCCGGCTGAGGCCAGTACGGCATAAAGTAGCTTTCCCAAAGCTTCACCGAACGTACTACCATTTCCTCTTGCGGATTTTGCACAATATGAATCTGTGCATAGGGATGTTGCGCTCGGTCTGCCTGAATGCAAACAATCAGCACCTTCGATCCCGGTTGTAGGCTTTGTGGAAGAAAGTCCCAATGCGCCACGACAATTCCCTCTGTCGGCATGGTTCCTACCAGTTCGCACGGAAACTTATCAGCTTTGAGGCGCAGATAAGTTTGCAATGTCCAGTTGTACATTCCGCGCTTGGCATCCAACCATTGCCAGTAAGTATCAATCGTTTCCGGTATGTCACCAGGCCAGTCACTTTGGGGAATGTAAAAATAAATCGGTGGTAGCTTGTCAGTCATAAGAGTATATAGAAAACCATCCGTTATTCAGGGAATCGGCAAAAACTGTTGATTCCAGGGAAATCCTAAATGGTTCTGATTTTGTGCAAGAGGTTGCTTAGACGGATGCGAACTCCCTTTGTTTGGGTAGCTAAGTCACGGCGCGTTAAAAATACTTTCCTGGTCGAATTTGAAGCCGTACACCAGCGTTCGTAAGCTGGAATTGCTATGTCTGTTAAAAAGGTGCGCCACTGTGTGGTGAGCTGATCGGGTTGTAGTTCCTTCGCACGGAGCTTACCATTTTCAATCATCGCACGACGCAACTCTTTGTCATCGCGAAGACGTTTCAGTGCCAACATCACTTCATCAACAGAACCCGCTTCTAGATAGTCGAGTTCGCTTTTGCGCTCCAATCGGTACCCAGACTCGCATCGTCCTAGAATTGCAGGTACACCAGCAATCCAGGCGTTGTAAAGCTTTGAAGCCGGTTTCCAGTAGTAATCATTTTTACGATTAAAGCTGCGGACAGCCACGATTGCATCAATCTCACTGTAGTCGTTCCATTGAATCGGGTTTCTGACCACCTGAAAGTGCAAACCTAAGGCATTCATCTGCTCCTGCCATGACGGTTGCCTCAGCTCAACTACCAAATTTTCTTTACGACCCAGATAGGCAACATTCTCAAAGCGATCGCCTCGTGCTGGATCTCGCGGGATCAACCCTGGTTGAGGCCAATGCGGAATGTAATACTTTTCTCCTGGAAACAGATATTTATCCCCAACATGTATGTGTGGATAGAGCATTTCCTGGCGATTTTGGACAACATGAAGCTGTGCGTAACGGTGTTTCCCTTTATCCCCACAAACAACCACTAATATTAGTTTTGGCCCCGGTCGCAGCTCAGGTGGTACAGTACTTGTCCACGCAACAACAATACCCTCAGCAGGTATTTTCCCGGCAATTTCGCAGGGAAAACCATCAGCTTTCAGCCGAAGATAGGTTTGTAATATCCAGTTGTACGTGCCAGTGCATTTACCACTTTTATAAACTTCTTGATAAGTTTCAGGATTCACCGGAATGTTGCTATCAGGCCAGTCCGATTCGGGAAGATAAAAATAAATCGTTGGAAGCTGTTCAGCCATGAGGGATGGAGATAAGCATGGATAACTACGGTAAATCTTGAAAATCAAGCAATACAAGAAATCTTCAAACGCTCTGTCAAAGCCAATGTTTCAACTGAAGGTCATAATGACCGGCTTGTTCCGGAGGATACCACCCTGTTTCAACCTTCTCGATTATTTTAGGTAAAGCTTCGATAAATTCTGAACCCCGGTCTTTTGGATGAACCGTCCAGGCTTTCGGAGAATCGAGAACCCCTCGGACATACTGCGTCGCCTCCAGTTGGTTCGATACCATCACTTCCCAAGAATCCAAAGCCCCTTTACCAGCGATATTGTTCAATATCGTTTGTAACCTCACTGGCAACCGATTGGCAATCTTTTGCCGATAAGGACGCCACAGCACTGGTAATGGGAGTAACTTGTCGAAACGCTTCTTGTCAATTAAGTAAATGCGACTGCTGAAAAACTTAAATGTGTAGAAACCATGCGGGTTCCGCTCATAGGGCACCCGTTGATACATATTACCATCCTCTGTCGGTGGCCCAGTCAGCGGTCTGATTGCCATCACTTCCGGGTGTTGTTGCATCAACTTCATCCCCTCTTCTACCCAGCTATAATCGGGTTGCTGATGGAGCAGCATATCGCTGTCATAGTGAAGCATATAGTCACCTTGAGCTTCTTCAATGTGAAAAATCGTGCCCAAAATGGGATAGCCCTTATAGTTATGTGTATACCGGATGCGGCTGCCAAAATGTTTGCGATATACTCGGTCGTGATAGGCTCCGGAGTAGTCAATATCGACTACTTTATCTACCACACCATCGCGCAGTAAGCGATCGCAGCGCTCCCGTAACTGTTCTAGAGTACCGATGCCTGGACGCCCGACTTTGTCCCCCGTTAGCGGTGCCGTATCTACAGCCAACACCCGTTCGCTAAACTTGAATTTACTCATCTTCACTAGATGAGGAATGGTGTGCATCATGAACGGCAGATCGGTTCGCGCTACCAAAATCCACAGTGAACAGCTAGCAATTGACATTAATTCTGCCTTTGTGTTTTAGACATCAGGAAGCTCCTAAAAAGATTTTAATGTATTATTCAAATTAACCTGCTGAGGATTTTTATATGACAGACGGCATCTATACACTAGCGAATGATGTAGTCTACGACCAACTCGTTGCTCTATTAAATAGCATAGAAGCCAATGTCGGTAAAGAAATCCCAGTCTGCGTTATTGCCTATGATAATCGAGTAGATCGAGTTCGCGCGGAAATCGCTAATCGGGAAAATGTAACCTTGCTGGATGATGTTAACTTGTTTGCTCGTTGGGAAGATTTTTCTAAACGGGTATGGGCAGCTCATCCAACTGCTTTAAAGACTTGGCAAGAACAAGGAATCCCCGGTGTTAATCGTATAGGCATGAATCGGCGATACTGCGCCTTTGATGCGGATAGCCCTTTTGAAAGGTTTATCTACTTAGATGCCGATATCGTAGTCATGGATTCCTTAAAAATTATCTTTGATAAATTAAATGACAATGATTTTGTAGTTTATGATTTTCAGTATAAATCCCCCAATCATATCTTTAATCTCCAGTCACCAAAATTATTAGAAATTGTTGATAAAAACCGGCTTAGCACAGAGATATTTTGTGCCGGAATGTACGCCGGGAAGCGAGGGTTATTTCCCCAGGAACAAAGAGATTGGTTAGTATCCAAGCTTGAGGAAGGCGAGGCAGAAATTTTATTTATGCCAGCGCCTAACCAATCAGTTCTTAACTATATGACGATGAGAGGCGAGATTCCAGTTTATAACTTGGCGCTGCATTTACCTGACGACAAAAAGACTGGAAACGCGGTTACTTCTCCCCATTTTGAAGCTAGGGATAATATTCTGTACGATCGAGGCAAACGACTAACCTATCTACACTATATTGGGCTGTCATCAAAATTGTTTTCTCGGATTAGTGAGGGAGAAAATATTGATTTTCCCTATCGGGATATTTTCTTGTATTATCGCTATCTTCACGAACCAGAGAAGCGCCCCAAGTTTACAACCAAACCGACACCTTACAATCAGGCTCCAAGTTTAGCCAAAAGAGTTTTAAAGAAAATTGGATTCACCAGTTGAGGATATTTGAATGAGTCGTGGTATCTATATTCTTGCTAACGATCGCGTCATTGATAATGCGATCGCGCTATTGAATAGCATTCGTGCTTATGATGCTGATAGTCCGATTGTGATGATCCCCTATAACAATCAGTATCAAGCGATCGCTGATATTATTACTAAGTCTCATGGGGTAAAAATATACGAAGATTTACAGTTATTAGAAAAGATAGATGATTTAGTCAAGCAGACCTGTGGTGACAACCTTTTAGATAGACCCAACTTGCTTCGCAAGTTAGCCTGTTGGTTTGGCCCTTTCGATGAATTTCTATATATTGATACTGATATTGTTGTATTTGAAAAAATCATAGAAAATCTTAATTATCTTGCAAACAATGATTTTATCTGCTGTGATTATCAATACACAGGAGGCATTAAACAAGTTTTTACACCCAAAATCACAGAAATTTTCTCTGAAGACGAATTGAAAGATGTTTTCAATAGTGGTTTTTGGGGTTCCAAGAAAAACCTAATTACTCAACAAGATTTGCAAGATACTTTTGAGTTCTGTGCATCTCATCCTGAGTATTTTTATGTCTTGAACTCCGACCAAACGATTCTTAATTATCTCGTATTAAAGCGAATGTCTCGACGATTTAATATTGTTCGAGAAAACGGGAAGGGGCCTGGAAATTGGGCAGGAAGCCCGCATTTTAAGCAGGAAGGCTATAAATTAGTCGATCCAAAAGTTAACCAACCTCTGAAGTTTGTACACTGGGCGGGCGTCCGTTTAGAGCCAGGTGGTTCGTATTGGGATATTTGGGAACACTATCGTTATCTGAATGAACCTAAACCAGCTCAAGTAGCATTCACTCAGAAGAAAAAAAGCTTGTGGCAGCAAATCAAAGATAAAATCAAGGGATAAAAATAGAATTCTGCAATAATATTTAGAAACATCTTCTTAACCCGCACTGCTTTTCAACTCAGAACCTCGCCCCCAACCCCTCGACCTTCACGGAGAGGGGAGAGAATATTAAACCCCTCTGGATGAGCGGGAAGACACAAGGATGGGGTTAAACCGTACTGCATCCAATCGAGAATTGCTATAAATTGAAATCTAGATTTTTAAATCACTAGCCTCCCAGGCAGCTTGAAAGAAGTCTCGTTCGCACAACATCGCATAGCGGTAAGTTGATTTCAAAGATGCTGTGGTAGAGGCATAACGATCAGCCAGATTTTCTAATTTCTGAGCTAGTTGCTCAAATTCCTCACTGCTATAAGTGCGAATCCAGTTAGTGTATTGATGGTCTTTTATTCCACTCTGAGCTATCTGCTGACCTAAGAAAGTATACAGACGCATACAGGGTGCCATTGCCACAGCAATTAGACTGACCTCCGAACTCCAAGCTGTTGCTAATAAAAAGTCCGTGTAGCGGCGTGTAGCGGCTCCCGGTTCTACTGCTTGCAGGTTGACTCCCCACTCATCTGCATAGCCTTGATGAAGGGAAAGTTCATCTAAAACGCCCCCAGCTAGGGAATGAAACGTATTAAATCCTTCCGCGTCGGGAGCTTTAGCCGCAGCAATGCTATAGGCACGGGCAAAAGCTTCTAAGAAAAAGGCGTCTTGCCCCACATAGTAAGCAAATCGCTGCTGGTGTAGCGTGCCGTCGGCAATGCCTTGGACAAAAGGATGCTTGAGGCAGGCTTGCACTAAATCTTGATTTTCCTGCCACAAATCGCTGGATATCGTCATAAACTGACTCGTAAACACTGGGCAGGTATTTTAACCCACCCTAGCAGAATTAAAAAAGCAATCGGAGTAGTAAGCTACCAATACCTCCTAGGAAATTCGCCAAATTTCCGCCGCTGCTACCCGCTTCCTGCAAAGGTGTTGTCAGCTCTTTAATGAAAACTTGGCTAGTCTGATAGCCTTGAATATTTCCCTGGATGGTAAAGAGTTCGGAAGCTTTCTGAGAATCCAGAACGGCTCCGGAGCGATCGCCCATTTGATAACGCGCCACTCCCCTCGCTAAGTATGCGGGGGCAAAGTTGGGCTTAAGAGCCAGCGATTGGTTGAAATGATCGATTGCGCCTTGTTGGTCTCCTTTTTGGCCCTCTGCTACACCCCAAGCGTAGAAATCTTCAGGCGTGGCTGCGTAGCTAGGGATGCCAATAGCCGCCTGCAAATTAGCACCATTAATGTTAGCACCCGCCAAATTTGCATTAACAAGAAAAGTTTCTCTCAGGTCAGCGCCTGCCAGGTTCGCACCTGTCAAGTTTGCACCGCTCAGATTGACCCCAAATAGGGAAGTCCCGCTCAGATTAGCACCCCTGAGGTCAGCTCCACTCAAGTTGGCACGGCTGAGATTAGCACGGCTCAAATCAGCGCCGGTGAGATTAGCTCCTGACAAGTCAGCTAAAGCTAAACCAGCACCCCTGAGGTTGCATTGCGAACATTGTTTAGTCGCTAATAACTGTCTAGTATGTTCGACGTTTTCAGCTTTTGCAGGAGCAGCGAAGGAAAGTGTGGTCAGCAGTGCTGCTGTTGCGGCGATTTGGGGTTTCATATCGAGTTGTGCAGCGGTAGCTCTCTATTTTCCCCAGCATAAACCATTCGGGAAAACATCAAGCTTTATCGTACAGAATTAGAACCGCTGCCATTCTCTGGAGTGTGAGTATTTGGGCGAGGTAAGAGGCTGATGATTTGCGATGCGGTTTCTTGCAAGTTGAGTTCTGATGCCATTTGAGGGGCAGTTGACCAGCTATGTCCCAAAAATACATTGAGAGAGAATGTTAGAGTCGCGGCTACCATTAGTTTTTCCAGCATCTCAAACTCCCCCCACAGCAGATAAATTAGCGCATAAGATTCTGATACTACTAATATGAATAGTTTTTATCTAACATTAGGTGATTGACATGCCGGAGAAAATGTGATCGTATTTCCAGGACTGCGTGATCCTAGTCACATACAGCGAATTTACCGTCTTAAAGGCGCGATCGCATCTTCTCATCAGCAAGCGCAATACCAACGATTCCTACAACCGCACCACTAAACTGGGATCAATGTCTTGTAACTTAGCGCAGCCACTCAAAGAGATCGCTAAATCAAGTTCATCCCGCAAAAGTTCCAGTACGTGACGGACACCCGCCTCTCCCCCTACCGCTAATCCCCACAACACAGGGCGTCCCAACAATACTGCCTTTGCCCCTAATGCCAGAGCTTTGAGGACATCAGTACCGCGACGGATGCCGCCATCAACCAGCACCTCGGCTTTGTCCCCTACAGCCGCAACGACTTCACTCAGGGCATCAATGGAAGCGATCGCTCCATCCAATTGTCTGCCCCCGTGATTAGAAACAATCACCGCTTTGGCTCCATGTTCCACCGCCCGAAGCGCATCATCTCCTCGCAAAATCCCTTTTACCACCAAGGGCAAAGGCGATAGAGATTGCACCCATTCCAAATCCTTCCAAGTTAGCGCTGGGTTTAGCTGCTCTAAAAAATAGGCAAATAAACCCGATTCGCCGGGTTTATAGGAAATCTCTAAATCTGTCAACGTAGCTAAATTAGCCAGTTCCATCCCCGATGGCAAAACAAACTGATTTCGCGTATCTCGCTCTCGCTTACCCAGCAGAGGGGCATCAACTGTCAGACACAGCGCTTGGAAACCGGCAGCATAGGCGCGTTCTACCAAAGCACGGGTAAGGGCGCGATCGCGATGCACATACAACTGAAACCACGGTGGTGTCTGATTTCCGACACTGGCAACTTCTTCTATACTTTTGGTTGCTAAGGTACTCAATACCATCGCGGTTCCCATTTTTGCCGCAGCTTTGGCAGTAGCAATTTCACCGTCTGGATGCGCCAAACACTGAAACGCCATTGGTGCGATGAGAATTGGCAGTTGTAGAGATTGACCGAGGATCGTGGTACTTAAATCCCGCTGGCTGACATCTACCAGCATCCGAGGACGGAGTTTGTAGCGCTCAAAGGCTGCTCGATTATCCCGCAGCGTGATTTCGTCCCAAGCACCGCTAGCGTAGTAATCCAACGCCATCTGAGATAGATGCTCGTTGGCTAGCCTTTCGTACTCAAATAGATTGATAGGTCTAACAGGAGTCGTCATTTGCCAATGCTAGCCGATGCTCATCAAGAGCGATCGCATTTCACTTTGTTGCTATAACCTTTTTGCTATGTTATTGGCTACACAGAATTCAAGATTTGACCATGAATAAGTTATTACCCGCAATTGTAGGTGTGGCAGCTTTGCTCAGTTTAGGTACTGCGGCGGTGACAAATGCAAATGCAACACCAGATGTATCGGGAATCCGCCTAGCTCAACGACCTAACTGCAACAATCCTCAGACGCAAGGAGAAATGAATGCCTGCGCTGGAATAGATTACCAAAATGCAGATAAAAAGTTGAACCAAATATACAAACAACTCCTACCAAGATTGCAAAGCTCGCGGCGACAGAAATTAATTTCAGCGCAGCAAGCTTGGATCAAGTTTAGAGATGCTAGTTGTACTTATGAAAGAACTGAATTTGCAGGCGGAACAATGGAACCGATGGTTTACAGTAATTGCCTTGCAGCGGTAACACAACAACGTACAGCACAATTAGAGCAATATCTAAGCAACGCCGATAAGTAAAGCGAGAATGCGATCGCACTACTGAAATGAAATAGATGAAGAATGCGATCGCTCTATTCCAACTCTATTCTGCAAGGCCCTTAGCGACCAATTAGATTTTTGCATAACTCCGGTTCAGATAAAGATATAGATGATGGAGCGACCAAATCTATAAATCAGCTGCTGGAGAATTTGCCAATGCACTACTGTCTCAAATCTCTCAGCCTTGCCACTGCTACTTTACTGCTTTCGCTGACATCTCCCCTTTTACCGCTTACCTTGAAGTTTGAGCCTCTTGCGGTACAGGCGCAAACGACCCAAGACAGAAAGGCTGAGGCGTTACAGCTGAACAAAGAGGGAGTTCAGTTACTAAATAGAGGTCAAATTCGAGAAGCTTTGCAGAAATTTCGAGCCGCTTTGGTCATTTCCAGAGAAATTGGCGATCGCAGGAGAGAAGGCTCGACTCTTGGCAATATTGGAAAGTCTTACTTTGAGTTGAAACAGTACTCTCAGGCTTTGGATGCCTTCCAGCAAGCTCTGGCAATTTCCAGAGAACTCAGCGATCGTAGAGGAGAAGCTGCTTATCTTGAGAATATTCGTAGGGTTCAGCTCGCTCAAAGTGGAGTACCTATCCTTGATAAGGCAGAAGTAGATCGCCTCATTAAGCAGGGTCGTCGGCAGCTAAAAGACAGTCAACTTCGAGAAGCTTCACAGACTTTTCAACAGGTGTTGGAGATTTATCGAGAGCGTGGCAACCGTGCAGAGGAGGCTGCCATAACTAGAAGAATTGGATCGATATACAGGAACGTAGAACAACATACCCAGGCTTTGGAATACTTTCAGCAAGCTCTAGCCATTTATAGAGAAATTGGCGATCGCCAAAAAGAAGCCTACACTCTCGGCAATATTGGCTGGTCTTACTTTGACTTAGAGCAGTACCCTATGGCTATGGAGTCCTTCCAGCAGGGTCTAGCAATCCACCGAGAACTCGGCGATCGCCAAAAAGAAGCTGCTTATCTCGATAATATTCGCAGGGTTCAGCTCGCTCAAAGTGGAGCAGCCATTCCTAAAACCGCAGAAGAAGAACGCCTCTACGAGCAGCTCTTTGAGCAGGGTGAGCAGCAGCTCAAAAACGGTCAATTTCGAGAAGCATCACAGACCTTTCAACAGGTATTGGATATTTATCGAAAGCTTGGCGACCGTGCAGAGGAAGCGTCTACAACTTTAGAGATTGGTTCGATCTACGGTGAGGTAGGACAACATACTCAGGCTTTGGAATACTTCCAGCAGGCTCTAGCCATTTACAGAGAGATTGGCGCTCGCGAGGACGAAGCCGAGGCTTTCGAGGAAATTGGGGAGTTTTACTTGGAATCGGGACAGTCCTCTCAGGGGCTGGAATACCTCAAGCAGGCTTTAGCTATTTACACAGATATGGGAGAGCGCAAGGCAGAAGCCTCCACTCTCGGCAGCATCGGGTGGATTTACTTTCACGATCTAAAACAGCCCTCTCAGGCTTTGAAATACTTCCAACAGGGTCTGGAAATCTATAGAGAACTCGGCGATCGTAGGAGAGAAGCTGCTTATCTTGAGAATATTCGCAGGGTTCAGCTCGCTCAAAGTGGAGTAGCCATTCTCAGCGAGGCAGAAGCAGAACGCCTCTTAGAGCAGGTTGAAGACGGTCAATTTCAAGAAGCGTTACAGTCCCTGCAACAGGCATTGGAGAAATATCGAGAGCGTGGCGACCGTGCAGGCGAGGCTACTATAACTAGAAGAATCGGATCGATCTACGCTCAAGCAGAACAACCTATTCAGGCTTTGAAATACTTTCAGCAGGCTCTAGCCATTTACAGAGAGCTTGGCGCTCGCGAGTCAGAAGCCGAGACTTTCGAGGAAATTGGGGATTTTTACTTAGAGTCGGGACAGTCTTCTCAGGGGCTGGAATACCTCAAGCAGGCTCTAGCGATTTACACAGAACTCGGCGCTCCCAAGAAACAAGCTTACACTCTCAGCGAAATTGGGGAGTTTTACTTCGACTCAAAACAGTACTCTGAAGGTTTGGAATACTCTCAGCAGGCTCTAGCCATTTATACAGAACTTGGCGACCTTACAAGAGAAGTCCGCATTCTCAACAATATTGGGAAGGTTTATGATGAAAACCTGAAACAGTACTCCCAAGCCTTGGAATACTACCAGCAGGCTTGGGTAATTAGAAGAGACTCCTGCGATCGCACAGGAGAAGAAAGAACTCTCCAAAGCCTTCAGAAGGTTTATAGTCGCAGGAGTCTCGCTGAAGAAACACCTATCTCCGATCGAGCAGTGGCTCGCCTGCTTGTAGAAGGGTTGCAGCAGCTTAGGAACAATCAGTTGCCAGAGGCAGCACAGTCTTTTCAGAAGGCATTGGAGGTCGAGCGGAAAGGGAGTAACCGCAAGCAGGAGGCGTTTATCTCCAGGCTAATTGGATGGAGCTACACGGATCTGGGACAGCATACCCAAGCTTTGGACTATTTCCAGCAGGCTTTAGCAATTTACAGAGAAATGGGCGATCGTAACAGCGGCGGTAGCTACGCTTCACGCAGGGAAGAACTCTCTACTCTCGATAATATTGGGTGGTCTTACGTCGCACTAAAACAGTACCCTCAAGCTTTAGAATCCTTTCAGCAGGCTCTAGCAACTTACAGAGAAATCGGCGATTCGTCTAAGGGCGATACCTACACTTCACGCTCTCAAGAAGCTACTGCTCTCAATACCATTGGTTCTGTGTTGGAAGCACAAAATCAACCGGAATTAGCAATTATCTTTTACAAACAATTTGTTAGTATCACTGAAGCCTTTCGTAAAAATTTGCAAGTCTTACCCAGTGCAAGACAAAACGCTTGTTCTCAAACATCTCCTAATAATGTATATCGTCATCTTGCTAACCTTCTCCTCAAACAAGACCGAATCCTCGAAGCACAAAGAGTTTTAGATTTGCTCAAAGTACAAGAACTCGACGATTACCTCCGCAACGTGCGAGGCAATAACAATACTAATCAAGGATTACCGAATCTCCTACTAGAACAACAGACTTGGGCGAGTTATGAAGTGGTTCTGGACAAAGCGGTAGAAATTGGCAAAGAACTCACTCAACTACGACAAATACGACCCGAAAACCGCACCCCAGCACAAGAACAGCGCATCGCTCAATTGGTGAAATCCCAAGAAAAAATTATCGAAGATTTCAATAACTTCAGCGAAAGTCCAGAAGTATTGGCACTGATTCAGCAGCTGAGTCCCAAGAGCAGGAAACCAGATTTGGTGGACGATTTAGAAGACCTGATTGGCTTACAAGATAACCTGAAAAATCTGCAACAAAAGGCAGTCCTCCTCTACCCCTTAATTCTGGACGACCGCATCGAACTCATCCTCACCACCCCTGACTCTCCCCCCATTCGGCGCACCGTCCACGTTTCCAAGAAACAACTCAACGAGACAATTGCAGCATTTCGCAGCGCCTTACAAGACCCCAAATCTGACGCCAAAATCCCCGCCCAACAACTTTACAACTGGCTGATTAAACCCCTAGAAGCAGACCTGAAAGCCGCAGATGCCGAAACGATTGTCTACGCACCCGACGCTCAACTGCGTTACATTCCCCTAGCGGCTTTGTACGATGGACAACAATGGTTAGTGCAACGCTACCGCATCAATAACATTACTGCCACTTCCCTTACAGAACTCAATACCCAACCTCAACGGCAACTGCAAGTTTTAGCCGGTGCCTTTGCCACCGGACGCTACAGTTTCACGGTTGGTGGACAAGACTTTAACTTTGCTGGGTTGCCCTTTGCTGGAACTGAGGTAGAAAATTTAGCCAAGACCGTTCCCACTACAACCAAACTCATCGATAAAGCCTTCACCCCTCAAGTCACCGTTCCTAAAATGGATGACTACACCGTCGTGCATCTAGCGACTCATGCCGCGTTTGTCGTGGGGACACCGGATGATTCTTTTATTCTCTTTGGTAATGGCGATCGCATCACCCTCCGAGATATCCAAAAATGGAGCCTCAAAAACGTCGATTTGGTAGTTCTTTCTGCCTGTGAAACCGGATTGGGCGGAAAACTGGGGAATGGTGAAGAGATTCTCGGCTTAGGCTACCAGATGCAGAGAGCAGGGGCAAGGGCTGCGATCGCATCTCTTTGGACAGTCGATGATGGCGGGACTCAAGCCTTAATGAATGCCTTCTATGCAACTCTCAAAAAGGGCAACACTACAAAAGCTGAAGCCCTGCGTCAGGCACAAATTGCTCTGATTACTAGCGACTATACAGCTTTGGCTCAAAAGCGCGGGGGCATTGTCATCGAACGTATTGGCAATACTTCATCACCGGATGCTATCGCTCGGCTTAGCCACCCTTATTATTGGGCACCGTTTATCTTGATTGGCAATGGCTTGTAGCCTGTAAATTCGATGACTCTTGAAGAAGGCAATCGCTCTATCCATGATGCTGTCGCTGATAAACATCCATCAACGATGACTGGCTCGCTTCCAGCATCCGGGAGAATTCATATTACTTAACTTATCTTGAGAGTGTTGGCATCAAACTCCAGACCTATTACAGCCACGGCTGCGGTAGTCTAGAACAGGTGACTTTATTTGCTGTGTTCAGGCGATCGCTTTATGTCTCCTACAGTTTCTAGTCCGGCTCGTACTATCCGCATCGGTTCTCGCAAAAGCCAACTCGCACTCGTCCAGACTTACTGGGTGCAAGAACAACTCCAGAAACACTTTCCCGAATGTACCTTTGAAGTCCACACGATGGCGACTCAAGGGGACAAAATTCTAGATGTTGCCTTAGCCAAGATTGGCGATAAGGGACTCTTTACGAAAGAACTCGAACTGGGAATGCTCAACCAAGAGACAGACTTTGCCGTGCATTCCCTCAAAGATTTGCCCACCAACTTGCCAGAGGGATTGGTTTTAGGATGCGTCAGCGAACGGGAAAATCCGGCAGACGCCCTTGTCGTGCATGAAAAGCACAAAGATAAGCAACTGGAAACCCTGCCAGAAGGGGCTGTAATTGGAACCTCTTCCCTGCGGCGACTGGCACAGCTGCGCCACCACTATCCTCACCTATCCTTTAAAGATATTCGGGGCAACCTAAACACCCGACTCGCAAAACTAGATACAGGTGAATACGACGGAATTATTTTGGCAGTAGCAGGATTGCACCGCCTGGGAATGAGCGATCGCATTCATCAAGTTATTGCCCCTGAAGTATCCCTCCATGCCGTCGGACAAGGTGCTTTAGGCATCGAATGCCGTGCTGGTGACACCGAAATTTTGGAGTTACTCAAGGTACTAGAGCATCAACCCACTGCTCAACGCTGCTACGCCGAAAGAGCCTTTTTACGGAACCTAGAAGGTGGCTGCCAGGTGCCAATCGGAGTGAATACTCAGATTGACGGCGATACACTCACCTTGACGGGCATGGTTGCCAGTTTAGACGGCAAGCGGATGATTAAAGACACCGTTAGCGGTGCTGCTAGCGATGCCGAACAAATCGGAATTCAGCTTGCCCATCGGTTACGCGAACAGGGAGCTTCGGCAATTTTAGAAGAGATTTTTACCGAAGTCGGACGCGGTCATTAATCCAAAATCAAAATCCAAAATCGGGTAGGCGATCCCCTGACTCGGTATGATGTAACCAAAATATTTCAGGAAACGCCAGCAATAATGCGAATTCTGTTTGTTGCAGCTGAAGCAGCACCCATCGCCAAAGTGGGTGGGATGGGTGATGTCGTTGGTGCCTTACCAAAAATTCTGCGAAAAATGGGGCATGATGTGCGAATCTTCATGCCCTACTACGGTATGCTGCCCGACAAAATGGAGATACCCAAAGACCCTGTTTGGTCGGGTTCTGCCATGTTCCAGTCGTTCGCAGTCTATGAAACCGTTCTGCCTGGAACCGATGTGCCACTGTATCTATTTGGTCATCCGGCTTTCATGCCACGTCGCATCTATTCTGGGGACGATGAAGACTGGCGGTTCACGCTGTTTGCTAACGGTGCAGCAGAGTTTTGCTGGAATTACTGGAAGCCGCAAATTATCCATTGCCACGACTGGCACACTGGGATGATTCCAGTGTGGATGAACCAAGATCCCGATATTACCACCGTCTTCACGATTCATAATCTGGCTTATCAAGGGCCTTGGCGTTGGTATTTAGAGAAAATTACTTGGTGTCCTTGGTATATGCAAGGACACAACACAATGGCAGCAGCGGTGCAGTTTGCAAACAAGGTGAACACCGTTTCCCCCACCTACGCCCAACAAATTCAAACCCCCGCCTATGGCGAAACGTTGGAAGGTTTGCTGTCTTTCATTAGCGGAAAGTTATCCGGTATTGTTAACGGCATCGATACGGAGGTTTACGACCCCGCCACTGACAAATACATTACTCAGACCTTCACAATTGATACTCTTGAGAAACGTCAAGCCAACAAAATTGCACTGCAAGAAGAAGTCGGCTTAGAAGTTAACAAAAATGCCTTTGTGATTGGCATGGTAACGCGACTGGTGGAGCAGAAAGGCATCGATCTTGTGATTCAAATGCTCGATCGCTTTATGGCGTATACCGATGCTCAGTTTGTCCTGCTGGGTACAGGCGATCGCTATTACGAAACCCAGATGTGGCAAATGGCTTCCCGCTACCCTGGTCGCATGGCAAACTACTTACTCTATAACGATGCTCTCTCCAGACGCATCTATGCGGGTAGCGATGCTTTCCTCATGCCTAGCCGCTTTGAGCCTTGCGGCATTAGCCAAATGTTGGCGATGCGTTACGGCTGCGTGCCGATTGTCCGTCGCACAGGTGGCTTAGTCGATACCGTTTCTTTCCACGACCCAGTGAACCACGCTGGTACGGGGTACTCCTTCGACCGTTATGAACCCCTAGACCTTTACACCTGTATGGTTCGGGCATGGGAAGCTTTCCGCTTCAAACCGCAATGGCAGGAGTTGCAGAAGCGGGGTATGCAGATGGACTTCAGTTGGGACACATCCGCTAAGGAGTATGTCAAACTGTACAACTCTATTTACGGTATCACTGAGGAAGAACCCGCCCAGCCTGAGATGCAGTCAGAGTTAGTAAATACTTAGTCATAAAAAGCACTTCGGTTAAAGACCCCCTGCTTGCAGGGGGCTTTTTGTTAGCTAGGGTGCGTTAGCGATCGCTAACGCTGTCAAACTTGGTGGCAAAGTTTCAAAACCTTGTGAGTGCATAGGATGCGCTCATTGTCAGCGTAAGGTACTCGCCCTAAAATCCAGGCATAAGTTAAGGTTATTGGCAATAATCCTTGAATTACGGACAATAAAAACGCTACAAGCACCATAATCCTCGGGGTTAGACCTTGTTCTAGCTAGCTTGCGATCGGTTATATATATTTTTTATATAAAGTACAGTTTCCGTACTACTGATAAATTCTTTGTAACTTTTTTGCAAACGCAACTAGCGACCACAAGACAAGCCTACAAATAAAGCAAGTTTTTACTGCATTTCAGCCTTTTCTCCGAAAGATGTCAGTAATATCGCGGATCTCAATCGGTATTAACGACGGCTAGGATTTAGCAGACCAGTTTTATGAAGTTTTGATGAAGCTTCCTAAAACTGCACAGCAGGGTCATCTCTAGCGTTCTTGTCGTTTACCAACGAAGTAAAAAATGTCTAAAGTACACTCTTCTGGATTGAGCCTGCTGTTGATTTTTAGTGCCTCGACGGTTAGCGTCGGACTAGTAACAAAACCAGCACTCGCTATTACCACCTACTACGTTGCGACGAATGGTAGTGATAGTAATTCTGGAAGCCAAAACAGCCCATTTGCCACTATCAGTCACGCAGCTTATAAGGCAAAGGCTGGCGACACGGTATATGTACGGGGAGGCACCTACAGCTTTACGAAAGAACAATACATTGGCAGCATCGGCACCGCCAGCAGTCCGATTAGCTACCAATCCTATCCAGGCGAGAAAGCAATTTTAGATGGCACTAAAACGCCAAGCAACACCAACATCGTGAATCTAGCTGGCGCATACAACATCTTCAAGGGCTTTGAAGTAAAGAACTCCAAATTTACAGGCATTGTGTCCTGGGGCGGCAACAACCTCCAGATCCTCAACAACACCGTTTACAACTCCTACAAGAACGGTATCTTTGTTGGTTACGACAAAGATATGACCACAGCCTCAAACATCCGAATCGACGGCAACACCGTTTATATGAATTGCCTTGCGAATAAAAGCCGTACCCTTGCTGATGGTTGGGATCAGGGGATCGCTAGTGGCAGAGCAAGCAACGTCACCATCAGCAACAACCACGTGTATCAGAACTACGGTGAGGGAATCGACTTTATTTTGACCAAGGGCGGTGTAGCTTCTGGTAATAAGGTGTATGACAACTACAGCGTGAATCTATACCTGGACAACGCTACTGACATCACGGTAGAGCGCAACCACATTTACACCACCAACAACACAAACTTTTACCGAGACGGTAAACCAGCGAGTGGGATTCAGGCATCCAATGAATACTACGATTTTTCCAACCCAGTGAATAACATTAAAATCCGCAACAATATCGTCATTGGGGGACTTACAGGCTTTGCCTATTTTTCAAATTACGGCAGAGGCGGAGGGTTGAAGAACTTTGTTATCGCCAACAATACCTTTTACAAAGCGACGCGAGCCATGCTCCTGATCCATAGCGATCCAGGTCATACAAACAATCTGATTGCCAACAACATTTTCTCCCAAACTGGCAGTGTCGCGATGACAGAAATTCCAGCCAAAACGGGATTGGCATTTCAGAATAACTCTTGGTATGGTGGCAGTGCTGGTATTGCTGTGGGTACCGGCGATATCACTGCCAACCCGTTGCTGGTAAATCCGGGAACTACAGTGGCAACTGACTACAAGCTTCAGCCTGGTTCCCTAGCCATTGAAAGAGGTACTACGCTTACTCAAGTCACGAATGATTATGCAGGATCGAGCCGCCCGCTAGGGCTAAAGCATGACATTGGGGCTTACGAATATTTCAAGTAGAGTAATGATTTTTTAACGCAAAGGGCAATCTGGGAAAGGGCAAAGTTACGCAGAGGAACTACAAGTTTTTGCGATTACTAAGTCTTTTCCCTAGCCTTCTGTGCATAAAAAAATCCTACTGACGAATTAAGACAAATCTTTCTGGATGATGCTCTACATTAAATATCCCCTACCCTCAAAAAAGGGTGAGCTGTATGTAGTGCATCAAAACAGAAATGGGATGAGTCAAACTAGCTGCAAGCACAGATTCCCGATTATCTATTAACAGTTACTTGCTGAAGATAGGGTTGTGGATCTTGTGCCACCCAGCCTAAATTCGAGTTGTAGCGCAACTCAAAATGCAGATGGGGTTTGTCTACGTCAGGGAGTCCTGTGGTACCAACCGTTCCCAGGACATCCCCCTGGTTAACTTGTTTACCACGACTAGCATCAATGGTTGCAAGGTGAGCATAACGGGTTTGGCGTCCTCCCGGATGATTAATGACGACTAAATTGCCAGAGTCTCCGCGATCGCCAATAAAGGCTACAGTTCCCTTATCCACTGCTAGCACGGGTGTCCCGACTTCTGCCAACAAATCAATACCGCTGTGAAAAGCAACTTGATTGCTTCGAGGATTTAGCTGCCAACCATAACCCAGTGCGATCGCTGTCGTTGCGGGTAAGGGATAATGGGCTAGTTTTCGGTTGTTACGTCCAGCCAGACTTACAGGCGACCAATTTACCCCAGGGATGAATACAACTCTAGGATTTTTCTGGCAACCGTTCGCCTCATAGAGTACATCGGCACGAATTCGGTAGGTTTTGGCTACATCTTGCCAAGTTTTCCTAGCCGGAACTTCGACGCGAATGCCATTGTAAGGCGGAATCAAAATTTCTGCCCCTACGGGTGCTTTGCCTTGTCGCAAAGACGGATTGATGCCGATCAAAGTAGTAGGAATGAGATTGTATTGGCTGGCAATACTTTCTAAAGTTTCACCAGCGGCAACTTTGTGGCGAATCAAGCGTTCTAAAACTGGCGGTGGGCACATTTGCTTGTCACCCTTCCCCTCAGTTGCAGGAGGCGATGAAAGGGTAGGTACAGCGAGATTGTCTTCAGCTACAGAGGATTTTGAAAATACCGCCGAAAAAAGGCAAAAAGAAACCGGAAGGAGGAAGAAAAAACTGAATTTTTGCTTTTTTCCTAACATTTCTAAGATGCGATCGCAATATCCGTTCGCTTTTTTGATGCCATATTTGAGATTCCCCCAACCCCCGCGCTGACGCACCGCTGCGCTTAAACCAAAGCGGATAAAACAGGAGCGATCGCTGTATTTTAGGGAAGCTGTATTCATTCGCCTCTCTACATCTTTCGCCACTTGTCTCCTCATAAAACTCGCAAAATGCTGGGAATACTGTCTATCGTATCTAACGTGCGAATTTCATCCAGGGCTTGTCGAAAGTTGCCTTCCCGGACATCGTGAGTCACGACGACAATTTCGGCAAGTTCGCCGTGGATACCAGTTTGCACCACAGATTCAAGACTCACCTGGTGGTTGCCGAAACTGGTGCCCAACTTACCAATAACGCCCGGACGATCCCGTGTCAAGAAACGAGCGTAAAACCGCGTAACTAGCTCCTCCATCGGGGCGATCGCGCAGTAATCTTGATGGGAACAGCTTAATAGGGGATGCAGTTTGGCAGCATCTCCACCACTTTTCAAAATGGCAGCAATATTTAAAATATCCGAGACAACGGCGCTGGCAGTAGGCCCGGAACCCGCCCCTCGTCCGTAAAACATCACCTGCCCAATCGGTTCGCCTTCTACGAGAATTGCGTTATAGACGCCGCTAATACTGGCAAGCGGGTGAGTTTTGGGTACGAGAGTCGGATGAACTCTGACTTGTAGAGAAGTCCCTTTCTCCGGTGCCGGTAAATCTTGTTTAGCGATCGCTAATAATTTGATCGTAAAGCCGAGTTTTTCCGCATAGGCAATATCGGCGGCGCTAACCTTAGAAATTCCTTCACAGTAAATTTCTGGCAGCTTGATGCGTCCCCCAAACGCTAAGGAAGCCAAAATCGCCATCTTGTCAGCAGCATCTAAACCATCTACATCAGCCGTTGGATCGGCTTCTGCATAACCCAACTGCTGGGCATCTGCCAGAATCTCGCTAAATTCACCCCCCTCGGTTTGCATGCGGCTGAGGATGTAGTTCGTGGTGCCGTTGACAATGCCAGTCACCGAATGAATCCGGTTGACACTCAGCGCCTGTTTCAGGGGTTGAATCACCGGGATGCCGCCCCCCACGGCTGCCTCTAGCATCACATAGACGCCTGCTTGATTCGCCGCCGTAAAAATTTCATCACCGTAGCGAGAAATCACCGCCTTGTTTGCCGTGACAACGTGCTTACCATTGGCGATCGCTTTGAGGATGAGCGATCGCGCGGGTTCTAAGCCTCCCATCACCTCGACCACAATATCCACATGGGGGTCGGTAACAATCGATTCCAAATCGGTCGTCAGCAAGCTTTCTGACATTTCTACGAGTCGGGGCTTATCTAGCGATCGCACTCCCACCCGATAAACTTCTATTTCTTGCAACAGCGGATGACGCCCTTGCGGATCTAGCAAAATTTGTGCCGTACCCGTGCCGACTGTCCCCAGTCCCAGTAATCCGATTTTAAAAGCCACAACCGTTATCCTGAATTTTAACTCTACAGCGCTTGTAATTTACTTGTAATTTAGCTTTTCGGCTCTGCCTCCATCGCGTTGGCAATGCTAACACAGGGGATGCTACCAACACCCTTCCCATCATCGCCCCGAACAGTGAGCCAAAAACTGAGCAAAAGAGTGAACCGAATTGCCGATCCACCTGAGACATTCTAGAGGTGATGGCACCCATTACAGTTGTTGAGTTGCGATCGCTTATGCTCAAACAAATTGCTCTTGCTGGTTTTGCGAGTTTCACTGTTGCTGCCTTCCCAGTCGTCAGCAAGGCTTTAACCGTTCAGGAAGTTCCCAATCCTCGGCAAATTAATGGTGGCTGGGTGACAGACATGGCAGATATGCTCAGTCCGACGACGGAAGCACAACTCAACCAGATCATCTCAGATTTAGAGGCAAAAAATAGCAGTGAAATCGCGGTAGTGACGGTGCCAGAGACTTCACCTTCTGCTACTCCCAAGGCGTTCGCTACGGCGCTATTTAATAGACCTCTTGCAAAAGTCGTCGCTGGGGTAATATGGGGTCTAAAATTAGACGATTGCTAGCTGCCAGTCATAAGTTTTACTCATCTTACCTTTGACTGAGCCGAAGTTCATA
>NZ_JAMPKB010000083.1:0-22488 GCF_039961925.1 Trichocoleus sp. DQ-U1
AACTCAAGCAGTATCGAGCGATTGCAACGCGCTACGACAAGCGTGCGGTTAACTTTCTCGGTGCGATTCACCTCGCTGCTACGGTCATCTGGTTGAATTGATGACACGCCCTAAGAAAAGTCAATTTTAAATAAGTCAGTCAGCTCTGTGCGATTTATTGTTTTGATCTCAGATAATAATTCGATAAGAGTCGTTGACCAGGGAAAAGAGAGGACAGGAATGCTCAGGGGTAAATTACCGTCTGGAAGCTTCAAGGTGCTGTACTTCGCAGCCATTCTATTGCTGGGCGTTCGGCAGCCATCTGGTGCTTCAGTGCCAACAGAAATGGCAACTACCAGACAGGCAACAACGATTGAATTGCCTTCGGAACCCCAATTGCCTCCGCTGGGGGCACCCTCTCTCTATCTACCTTTGGAGGAACTCTCCCCGGCGAGTACCACGCCCGATACTCATTTGGTGATTAAATTAAGCGATCGCCGCGTCTATGTCTACCGAGACAATCAGGTGAAAGCAAGTTATCCTATCGCAGTCGGGAAAAAGGGCTGGGAGACGCCTACAGGCACGTTTAAGGTGACGCAAATGCTACGCAATCCAGCTTGGCAGCATCCTTGGAATGGAAAAGTCGTTCCTCCAGGTGCAGATAATCCTTTAGGAGCCAGGTGGATTGCTTTTTGGACAGACGGACGCAATTTTATCGGGTTTCATGGCACCCCCCAGGAAAAACTGGTGGGACAGGCAGTTTCTCACGGCTGCGTCCGGATGCGTAATCAGGATATTTTGGCTTTGTATGCACAGGTCAACATCGGAACTCCTGTAAAAGTAGAGCCTTAGAGTCCTGAAAGTTGCCAAATTAAAAATACAGCGGCTTGTTAATTTTTAATTAAACCAAAGGCAACAAAATCTCAAATTCGGTGCCAATGCCTGGTTTAGGTTCTCTGCTGGAATTGCTAGGAGTGGCATACCCCTGAGGAGATCCGCTCTCTGGGCATCCACTGCGCGAGTAATCCTCAGGACATACACTAAGCGAGTCGCCCAAACGGCATACACTACGCGATCGCATTCTTAATTTTCCACCGTGCTTCGCCGTCACAATCTGATAACTTACCGATAAACTCGTCTCTTTAGCAGAGCGTTTCTCTACAGAAAAAGACTCAAGAATTTGCTGCTGTACTTCAGGAGACATCCCAGGGCCATTATCGGCAATGCGAATGGAAACCCACCGCGAATCAGAAATTCCTGTCTGACTTGCCTTGTGCGAACAAACCTCAGTCGTGATTTCGATCCGAGGTTTCTCTTGAATATTCGGGGGCAATGTTCCTTGAAAATCTTGAGTAAACTGCTGAACGACTGCTTGATTAATCAATGCATCAATCGCATTCGTCAGGATATTCATGAAAACCTGATTCAATTGACCCGCGTAGCATTGTACCGGCGGCAAATGACCATAATTTCTGATAATTTCAATTTCGCTGTTTACACGACTTTTTAAAAGCAAAACAATACTATCTAAACAAGCGTGCAAATCGGCAGGCTTGGGATAAACATCATCAATATGGCAGAAGTTTTGCAGACTCATCACGAGCTTTTTCAATCGTTCTGCTCCGGCTCGGATGCTGGAAATTGAGCGAGGTAAGTCTTGTTGTACAAAATCAAATTCTATGTCTTCTTTCAGAGCCGCAATTTCTTCAGGAATCTGCGGCAAATATGTCTCATAAGTAGACAGCAATTCTATCAAGTTTTCAGTGTAAGTTGAGACATACGTTAAGTTCCCCCAAATAAAGCCAACCGGGTCTAAAATTTCGTGAGCAACTCCGTCCACTAAGCGCCCTAAGCTTGCCATTTTCTCACTTTGAATCATCTGAGCTTGGGTGCGTTCATATCGCACCTGAGCTTCGATTCCCCGGATTTGCCAAGAAACAACATTCAAATCCTGAACATCTAACAGCCGATACTCAGATTCTCCCACTTGCACTACGACAGGTTCTGCCAAAAATTCAGGCGATCGCCGCAGCGCCTGCTGGGTTGCTGTCAAAATCGGCGTACTATCGGGAAGGATTAAAACCTCAGAGTGGGCGTACTTGTAGAGGATGTGCAGCGGTTTGTGCAAAAACAGCTCTAGTCGATGAGGACGGATCAGGTACTCCAAAAGCCGCCGCCGCGAAATCATCCCGGCAAACTGACCCTGTTCGACTAAGATGGCTCCTGGCAGTAGAGGATGCTTCTCAAAAATCCGGGCAATATCCACACCCAGACAGATGGGTTTTACCAGAAAGTTGTACAGCGGCAATTCCCCAAGAGTTGACTCTATAGAGAGGTCGCGATCGCTCCCTTGGGACAAGGACGGAAGTGATATAAATCCGTTTGGTACCGACACACAACGCCCACAAATGCAGCAGTGAAGCTGGAATCAGCTATGACCATAGACTACCATTTTCAGCAGTTTTCCACCTGCCCTTGAGGTTAATTTCTGCTACTATTTTCCAGAAAAATTGTGAACAAGCGCCTTAACCGAGTGGCAATCGGATCTCGAATTCTGTGCCCATCCTTGGTTGTGAATCTTCTATCTCCCTGGAATTAGCTAGCAACTGTGCCGCTGCTGGTGCCTCGCATCCGCTAGCCGCACTATAGATTCTGTCTTGCCGGGGATAGGAATCTGCGATTCCTATTCCTACGGCGGAAGCTACGGGCACCGACAACGCTTCAACTACGGAACCATTATGGGAGGCGGTGCTAGGAGGAGGATACGCCAAAGGCGAGCAATCCTCTGGACATACACTACGCGATCGCACCGATAAATGACCCCCGTGTTTCTCAGTAACAATTTGATAACTAATTGCCAATCCCAATCCCGTTCCCTTGCCCACCGGCTTTGTAGTAAAGAACGTCTCAAAAATCCGATCCTGAATTTCTGGTGGAATTCCCGGCCCATTATCCGCAATCCGGATTACTACCCATTGAGAATCTTGGATTTCTAAAACTTTCGTCGTAATCTCTATCTGGGGTTGCCAATCCGACCCATTAGCGACTTGATCTTTGAGTGCATCAATCGCATTACTAATGATATTCATAAATACCTGACTCAGTTGACCTGAGTAGCAATTCACCAGTGGTAAATCACCATAATTTTTAATTACTTGAATCCCCTGCTTGATGGGATTATTTAAAATTAATAAGGTACTTTCAATACATTCGTGTAAGTCAGCAGGCTGTCTCTTGGTTTCATCCATATGAGAAAAGTTTCGCAGACTGCCAACGATTTTTGTTAATCGTTCCGCACTCAGCTTCATACTTCCTATCAACTTAGGCAAATCTTCTAGAAGAAAATCATATTCAATTTCCTCTTTCAATTCTTCGATTGTATTCAAAGTTTCGGCTTTTTCATAAGCTGCCAATAAACCGATTAAATTTTTGTAATAAGTTTCTACAAAACCAAAATTCCCATTAATGCAGTTAATGGGGTTTCTAATCTCATGGGCAACCTCAGCAACCGTCCGTCCCAAACTCGCCATTTTTTCGGTTTGCAGCATCTGAGCTTTGGTTTGCTCGTTGAGCAACTCGGTTGTGAGTTCATGAATTTTTGACTGTGCCACCAATAATTGATGTACATCTAGTAATCGGTAAATTCCTGGCGCTAACTCTACCACAATCGGTTCATAGAGTAGCTCAGGAGGTCGTTGCAAAGACTGCTTTGCCGCCGCTACAATTAACGTATTGCCAGAAAGTTTCAAAACATGGGTACTGGCGAATTGATATAAAGATTGTAAGGGTCGTTTTAAAAATAATTCTAGTCCATAAGGACGGCTCATTTGTTCTAAAAATCGTCGCCGCGAAATCATTCCCGCAAACTGACTTTCTATCGTTAAAATGACCCCTGGTAGCAGCGCATTTCCTTCAAATTCTTTGTTAACTTCCTGCCCCAGACCAGAGGCTTCTATCTGAAAATCGTATAGGGGAAGCTCTTGAAGGGTTGACTCTAAATTGAGGTTCTTTATCTGGGACAGAGGAAGAACTGATAATTCCGGCGGAGATTCTTGCCAAGCCATCATAAATTACCTCAATCAGTTCTTATTCGCTGTATAGGGAGATGCAAAATTTACTTTATCCCCACATTCTACTGATTTAAGTTATAAATTTTACAGCTAAAACCTTAGTTTAACTTTAAATATGATTTAAAGATTTGATTAACCTTTGGTTAAAAAATGACGGCTCAAGAGGTTTTTTAATTGTTATAAAAATACAATAATTTACACTTTTTACTAAACTAAAACAACTCTATATATTTATCTAAAGCGGAATAATTTGTATTCAAGAAGTTGCAGATGGCTCAAAAACGGATGAGCGATCGCGCGGTACGCAAAGCAGATGGCCTTCAGCCTTATCTCGTCCTGTCTGTTTTGCCTGATAAAGCTTTTTGTCCGCTGCTGCAATCAGCATTGCAGGCATAAACGTTGAGCTAGGAAAGATCGTAGCAACACCTAAACTTAAGGTGATGTAATCGCTTTCTGAGCAAGCATGGGCTATCTTCAAGGCTTTCACGGTCAGTCTGATGTGTTCTGCGACCTGAAGGGCACCCTCTAGCGATGTGTGCGGCAAAATCACGGCAAATTCTTCGCCCCCATAGCGTGCCACTAAATCTTCCGGTCGCTGCACTGCTTGCTGGATGGCACCCGCTACCTGTCGCAAAGTGTCATCACCCGCTTGATGACCGTAGGTATCGTTGTACTTTTTGAAGAAATCAACATCGCACAAGATCAGCGATAATGCTGAATTACTCGCCTGCATCTGGTGCCAACAGGAATCGAGATAGCTATCAAAACGGTGTCGGTTAGCAACCCCAGTCAAACCATCAGAAGTGGCAAGGCGCAGCAATTGTTGGTTTGCTGCTTCCAGATGAGTATAAAGTTGAGTGAGCAGTTCAGTTGCTAATTCGTGAATTTGCGACTGAGCAATCAGTAATTCATGTACATCTAATAATCGATAAACTTGCGGCGCGACCTCCACCACAATCGGTTCATAAAGTAACTCAGCCGCTCGTTGCAAAGAGTGACGCGCCGCCGCCACAATTAACGTATCGCCGTTCAGAATCAAAGTTTCCGTTTCGGCAGAACGATATAAACATTCAATGGGACGTTTGGAAAAGAGTTCCAATCCGTAGGGACGGCTCATGTATTCCAAAAATCGCCGCCGCGAAATCATCCCAGCGAATTGACCCTGCTTCATCAAGATGACGCCTGGGAGTAGCGGATTGGCTTTAAGAGTCTGAGTTACTTCCCAACCAAGTTGATGATATTCAATCTGACAATCGTGAAGCGATAGCGATCGCAGCGTGGACTCTAAACACAAGTCTTGCTGGCTTCGATTGGATGACAAAGGAAGTGATAAAAATGCGTTCAGCACAGGGTACCCCGCTGCATGAAAACGCAGCAATGGAAGCTTGAGTATACTTCAAGCTTAGGATAGCATTTTCACTAGCAATCGTCCGTGTTACAAACTACAAAGGTTCGGTAAACTCCGTAAATTTACGGTAAAGCAACCGATAGATAAGGGAGAAAGCGAGCAACTTTTGGTAATCGGGTTCGTCCACTAGCACATTCATCAGCCCTAGTGATGAGTAGTAATAACCGCTAAAATGTCTTGGCAACCTCATAAAGCTAAAAAAGGCTTCTCACGATCCAAAGCATGAATCAACTGCACAACGCTTTCACCTTGTTTTTGAGTTTGCTGGTAGAGGCAATGCCTTTCTTACTACTGGGGGTATTGCTCTCCGGTTTGCTCCTGTTGTGGATTGATGAGGGCAAGCTGATTTCTGCCATGCCGAAAAACCCCATTTTGGGGGCATTTGTCGGCAGTTGTGCGGGCTTTTTGTTTCCGGTGTGTGAGTGCGGCAACGTGCCGGTGGCGCGACGGTTGCTGATGCAGGGAGTGCCTGCACCTGTGGCAGTTGGGTTTTTGCTAGCGGCACCGACCATTAATCCGATCGTCATCTGGTCAACCTGGGTAGCGTTTCGAGATCAGCCAGAAATTGTCGTGTTGCGGGTGGTATTTTCTTTATCGATCGCGACAATTATTGCCTCGGTTTTCAGCGTTCAATCTAATCTGAAGCCGTTACTGCAACCCGCGATCGCTTGCGCCATACCTCAGATGCAAACTCAAGGGGCACGGGAAGACGATACTCCCACCTTGTTAAAATCCGGCACGTTTTGGCTGGGACAACCGCAACCGATAATGAGCGCCGTTGGCGTCTCCGGCGGTGGGATGATGGGTCAATCGATTACGTCAAAACCCCTGCCTTTCAAGCTGCGGATGTTCCTTGATAATACAGTGCAAGAGCTGCGGGAATTGGGAGGCGTGTTAATTTTGGGAAGCGCGATCGCAGCGGCGATTCAGGTACTCGCTCCCCGCGAACTGATCCTCAGCTTGGGTCAGGGACCAATCACCTCCATCCTTGCGATGATGGGATTAGCGGCTCTCGTGTCCATTTGTTCAACGGTCGATTCCTTTTTTGCCCTTTCCTTTGCCACAACATTTACCAGCGGCTCCTTGTTAGCCTTTCTGGTATTTGGCCCCATGATTGACCTCAAAGGCATCGGTTTGATGTTATCCATTTTCAAACCCAGAGCTGTGTTTTACCTATTTGGTCTTGCAGCTCAGCTGACTTTTATAATGACTCTCCTGTATACGTACTTTTTCTAAGATGAGTGGTGAGTTGCAATTGGCTCAGGGAAAACAGATTCCTAGAACGATTCACAATCAACCCGTCTTAAATTAGCGATTCGTACCCTTACCAATGACCAATCAACCAAAAATTATTTCTCAAAAATTTATAATTCCCGGCTTGGATGTCCTAGCACTAACGGCTTGGGGAGCCTTGCTCCTGAAATATTGGTTCACGGGTCAGTTATACCTGCTGATTCACAAAGATTACTTTAAATATGTTGTTGTCACTGCCATCTGCTTGTTAATTATGGCGGCATTGAGCGCCATGCAACTGATTGGGAAAATATTAAATAACCGGAAGGAAAAGCGGTCGGTGGCAGTTCTTCAGCACATCACCCTATTTCCTCCTGGTTGGAGCAGTGTATTGTTACTGTTGACGGCAATCGCTGGTTTATTGGTTGCCCCCCGCGCCTTTAACTCAAGCACAGCGCTCGATCGGGGAATTACCGATTCTTTGACCTTGACACGAGTGCAACCCCAATCATTTCGCTCTTCAACAAGACCGGAAGAGCGATCGCTCATGGACTGGGTGCGGACGCTCAACTTCAATCCAGAACCCGATACCTACACGGGTCAAAAAGTTAAAGTAAAGGGATTTGTTGTCCATCCACCAAAACTCTCTGAGCAATATCTGTTAATTTCGCAATTTGTGATTACCTGCTGTGCCGCAGATGCTTATCCCGTGGGACTGCCAGTGAAACTCACTGAAAACCGGACAGCTTATGCCCCTGATACTTGGTTAGAAGTTGAAGGTGAGATGATCACTGAAACTCTAGAAAACAAACGCCAACTCACCATCAAGGCAAACTCCCTCAAAAAAATAGAAGCACCGAAGAACCCGTATGATTATTAGACGATTTTAGATTTTAGATTGGCGAGGACGAAGGCAGTGATAAATCGAAAATCAAAAATCGAAAATCGAAAATGGGGGCAACCTGTTGACCGTCTAGCGCTAGCGCTAATGCTGGTGCTAAGCGTGGTGATTGGGCTAGTCGTGTGGGGTGGCGATGCCTGCGGCACGAACTGTTTTTTAGTCACCGGGCCTCGCGTGCGGGATTTCAACTGGCAGGGAGAAAAAATAGGTGTTGAGGATACTTCCTTTATCCTCACCTTTAGCCGCCCGATGGAACACAGCAGCGTGGAAGCAAATCTGCGAATCGCTCCACCTTTGGGGGGTAAATTCAGTTGGGCGGGGCGGAAGATGTCTTATACCCTCACTTCCCCAGCATCCTATGACACTGACTATAAGGTGGAATTACAGGGGGCGCGAGAGCGCTTGGGGACTCAAGGAAAAACAGGAAGGGCAATTCAGCCGTTTACGAGTCAGTTTCGCACCCGCGATCGCGCTTTTATCTACCTGGGCGTTGAGAAAGAAGAACAGGGACAGTTAATCCTCTATAACCTCACCCAAAACAAAAAAACCGTTCTGACGCCTAAAGACCTCGTGGTGATGGACTTTAAGGTGTATCCAGATGGCGACAAGGTTTTGTTTTCTGCCACCGACGCAACGAATAACCAACCCGGTGTATTGGCACAACAACTGTACACCGTCAGTACCGGACTCCATTACAAAACCAAAGGAAAATCTGAAAAGGATCTCGATCCCCCAGGCAGAATGAATCTGGTTTTAGATAATAAAAATTACCAGAATCTCAAATTTGACTTAGCGGCGGATGGGCAAACGATTGTTGTTCAGCGGGTGAACAGCCAAAATCCAGCCGAATTTGGCTTGTGGGTAGTCCGACCGAATGCACCGCCGCAACCGCTGAATAACCAACCGGGGGGGGATTTTTTGATTGCGCCGGATAGTGCCTCGGTGGCAAGCGCTCAGGGAGAGGGCATCGCGATTCTGCCCCTGACACCAGGAGCCAAACCGCTAGATTTTCTGCCCAAGTTTGGGATGGCGCTGGATTTTGCCAGAGATGGCTCGGCAGCAGCGATGGTGAAATTTAATACAGATTACACGCGATCGCTCTTTTTAGTCACCAACCAAGGCGCACAGAAAGAACTGCTGCGAACAAATGGCTCAATCCTCAACTGTCAGTTTGCTCCTTATAAGGAAACGCTCTACTGCCTGCTGACTCAGTTACTGCCAGGAGAAGAGTACCAAGAACAGCCTTACATTGCGGAAATTGACCTCCAGACAGAGAAAGGGACTCTGGATGCAAAGGCGATCGAGCCGCTGTTGCTCCTGCCCACCCAGCGGGATATTCAGATGAGTCTGGCACCGGATGGGTTAGCGCTGCTGTTCGACCAAGTTGTGACCAACGAGACGGCAACCGCGGCAGACAGTTTGAGAACCAGTGAAGGACAAGCGATCGCGACCAGTCGCCTTTGGCTGCTTCCCCTGAGCCAGCCAGAAGCTGCACAACCCCAAGCCCAGCTCCAACCAGAGGCGCTGCCTTTCGCTGGATTTCATCCGCGCTGGGTACCATAAAAGAGCCAAGTTTTACTCATTTAAAAGGCAAAATAAAGAAGGAAATCCCTAAAAATTTTGCCTTTTAAATTTTTTATTTTTAAAATTTAATAATTTTTATCCTTCAAGGGTGTGCAAATACATAACTTCCTCGATCGGTACCGACAAGGAGAACGCGATTTTTCCTATGTAGACCTCAGTGGAGCCAGCCTCGGCGGGGTCAATCTCCGCGATATAAACTTAACCGGAGCGAACTTGAGCGGTGCCAACCTCAGTTGGGCTTCTCTGAACCAATCCAAGCTGATTGGTGCTTGTCTGCGCCAAGCCGATATGCGGAGTGTCAACCTCACAGGTGCCAATCTTAACCAGGCAATTTTGAGTCGCGCTCGGATGGTGAAAGTGGACTTGCGTTTAGCCACTCTCCAAGACGCCGACCTCAACTGGGCGGTGCTTCAAGAAGCCGACTTGAGCGGTGCTGACTTGCGTAGGGCGAAGCTGGATCAAATCAATCTCGAAAATGCCAAACTCAACGGCACTCAGTTAATCGAAGCCGAGTTGATGGAGGCAAATCTCCGTCGCGCTAGCTTGGTTGGCGCAAACCTCAGCAGTGCAAATCTTCGGGAAGCGCATCTAGAAGCTGCGAATTTACGAGATGCAATTTTAGTCGGCACCAACTTGACGGAAGCCGACCTCAGTTCCGCCTACTTGCGGGCGGCAAATTTGACTGAGGCAGACTTGCATCGGTCAATTCTCATCGGTGCCGATTTGAGCGAGGCGATTCTCAATAGTGCTGACTTGAGTCGGGTAAATTTAACGGGAGCGTATTTACTCAAAGCCAGTTTGCGAAAAGCTTATTTACTGCGAGCGATCTTGCAGGATGTGTATTTGTTACGTGCCGACCTGAGCGAGGCAAATTTACGCGGGGCGGATCTGCGGAAAGCTGATTTGAGCGGGGCATACCTGGGCGACTGCACGATGTCCGAGGCAAATTTGGGCGACGCCTATCTTCTAGAAAGTCATCTGATTCGCACCAATCTCGACCAAGCGCAACTGACCGGCTGTTGCATCAGCAACTGGCATCTTGAGGATGTCGATCTTTCTAAGGTGGAGTGCCGTTATGTTTTTACCCGGTTTAATTACGCGACTAAAAAACCGACTGAGCGCTTTCCAATCGGTCGGGATTTTGAGCCGGGGGAATTTGGCAAGGACGATAGCACCGGGGACGCGGAGGGTGCGGAGGGTGCCACTACCATAGAAGTTTTTTTGAAAGAAGCTCCGAATTGGGAAGCGCTAGTGTTTACTTTGGCTCAGGTGCAACTCGATTCTCCTGACTTGCAACTCAGTATTAAGTCTTACCAACCCCAGGAGGAGCAGTATCTGCTAAAACTGGCGTCGAGTCATTTTGTGAATGCGAAAACTCTGTCTCAACGAGTTTTGCAGATCTACCCGGAGATGCTCCAGTTGGTGGAGTCTAAGCGACAAGCGATCTTGGATCTGCTGGAAATCAAGGTTCGCCCAGAAAATCCACCTGTAACGCTGAAGGTACCGCCACCGCCACCGCCACCGTTACTACCGTCGCCTCCACCCGATTATCGGCTGCGGATTTATCAAGAGGTGGTGAAACAGATCCAACTGATTATCCTCTCCCAAGCGCCAGAGCAGTTGGTCGAAAGCGTGCAGCGGTTGTTGAATTTCCTGAAGAACGAGGGGATCTCGACCGAAGAAATCCAAAAGACAATGATTAGTCAGGCGCTGGTAAAGCGAGCAAAGCAAGACCAGACGTTCCAAAAGCAGTTGTTGCAGTGGGAGAAGACGGCGGATGAAACGGTGCGTTTTTCAATGGTGGGGGAGTCACTCCGGTTAGCGATCGCGCTCATTTGGCCCCACCTTCCGCAAAAATAGAGTTGTCTATGTAGATGAGACAGCTCTAGCTTTCCCACCCGCGTTCAACCTGGTACGCTCAAGGTAGGCGCTGGTAACACTGTGTATGCGATCGCTGAATAAAAATTCCCACAACCATCTCTTCATCAAGCTAATTCCCTATTTATTATTCTTGGGGATTTTGGGGATAACGCTGCTTTCTTTGCTTAGCTTAGTTGGCTGGAATATCTTTTTAGAACAGCTTTCTCACTTTAAACTGCAATATCTCATTGTAGGGTTAGTGTTATTTGCCTTACTCTTACTGACTCGCAAAAAACTCTTAATCTTGATTAGCCTATTTTGTATTTCTCTACTTTTGGCCGAGATACTCCCTTGGTATATTTCTCTATCGCCAAAACCGGGGAATAATATTGAATCTATCCGAATTTTAAGCTCAAATCTGAATACGCAAAATAAAAGCTATTCAAAAATATTATCTGTCGTTAGAAAAGAAAAACCAGAAATTGCTGTCTTTTTAGAAGTTAACGACGCTTGGATAAAACAATTAGATTCTGTTCTTGATATTCTTCCCTACTCCATCAAAAAACCTAATCCTTATAATCTAGGTATCGCCGTTTATAGCAAGCAGCCTCTCACCAACGCTTCTATCAATCTTTTTGGGACAGATAAAAATAATAGTATTGTTGGCAACTTTACGATGAACGGACAATTGATTACCCTGATTGCCACTCATCCGCTACCGCCCGTCAAACCTACCTTCTTTCATTCTCGGAATCAACAGCTAGACAAAATCAGCCAATATATACAAAAATTGAAAACCCCAGTTGTAATGGTTGGGGATTTAAATATAACTATGTGGTCTCCTTATTACAAAAGATTTATCAATAAAACTGGGCTGCATAATGCCCAGAAAGGATTTGGAATTCTACCGAGTTGGCCTATGAAAGCTTCTTATTCTCAAACTCTCCCACGTTTCTCTTTTGCTTTATCCATTCCTATCGATCATTGTTTAATCAGTCCAGAAATTAAAGTCAAGAATATTCGCACTGGGCCGAATGTTGGTTCAGACCACCGACCTTTAATTGCAGACTTGGTAATTCCAGAAAAGAAATGAACCACTCCAGGCGCAAACAACACAAAAGGTAGAAATGAGGGCAAGATAGGTAAACTGAGAGCGCAAGTAATGCAATACGTCCCCTTAGTGGTGTTCGCTCCTTAGAAATCCCTTCCCTAGCCCCTTAAAAGGGAGGAAATTTGCCCCTTTTGTTAATCAGGGTTTGGGGATCGAGCCTCAACCGAAAAAGATTGGGAAACGATCGCTAGAAAAAGGGAAAATGTTTGCCAATAGACTCGGCAGCAGATTATCCTAAAGAACGCAATTTATGAGTTTCGGGTGGTTAAGAACCATTGTTTGACAATATTAATGTTTCTACGGGTAGCAGAGGCAGTGACGGCAAAACCGCCGGTCATCAGTTTGATGGTTGGTCGCTAGAAGAGCGAAATCCCGATGTGATTAAAGCTTGGATGCCGGTATGGGAATGGTTCTACCGCCACTATTTTCGGGTTCAAACGGATGGCTGGCATCATATGCCCCCCGAAGGGAAGGTGCTGGTTGTCGGTTCCCATAATGGAGGTTTGGCTTCGCCCGATACTTCGATGTTTTTGTATGACTGGTTCCGCCGGTTTGGCTACGAACGCTTAGCTTATGGACTCATGCATCCGTCAGCTTGGAAAACTCCTATCTTCGCGGTGCCAGCTGCCCAGGTAGGGGCGCTGATCGCGCATCCGAAAGTAGCGATCAGCGCCCTCCAGCGAGGTGCTGCCGTACTCGTCTATCCTGGCGGGGCTGAAGATATGTTTCGTCCTTACAACCAGCGTTATCAAATTCATCTAGCAGGGCGTAAGGGATTTATCAAACTGGCACTGCGGGAAGAAGCGCCAATTGTACCGATTATTTCTCATGGTGCCCACGAGACGCTGATTGTTCTAGCCGATTTCTACCAGCAAGTGCGACAACTGCATGAATGGGGCTTTCCCTGGAAGTTAGATGCTGAGACGGGTGTATTTCCACTTTATTTAGGGTTGCCTTGGGGAGTGGCAATTGGCCCGATCCCGAATTTTCCGCTACCAGTGCAAATTCATACCCGCGTCCTAGCCCCAATTGTGTTTGAACGCTATGGTCGTGCAGCAGCGAGCGATCGCGCTTATGTGAATGCTTGCTATGAAAAAGTTTGTACCCAGATGCAACTTGCACTAGACCGTTTAGTTCTAGAAGTTAGCGCGAGGCAATCATCCGCACCCTAAAAAGGCACAGGAACTAAACCAACTGCGAAGAAGCCAGAGAAAAGAATACAAGAGGGCGATCGGACCGGGGATCTTCCCCTCCCAACTCACTTTTTCACCTAGTAGCGGTGAATTAATGAAGGCGAAGCACGCTTGAGAGTAACGTTGCTTCGCTATCCCGCGACTAATTATCTATATTGATTCATCCTCGGTATCGTGATAGAGATGAGGACTTGAGGGTGCCAAAGCTCAAGTGAATCTAGGGAGAAGCAATCGAGATGAAAACAAAGGGGTTGAGATGAGCATAGAGAGTTATCCACCACCAGTAAACCAGCTGCTCACCTATGGCAATTGCGCCGAGATGGACTTTGACAATTGGCCTGACTATCTGGAACTCGGTATTGCCCCCACGGACATTCCTAACTTGATCCGCATGGCAACAGACAACGAGTTATACCGGGATGATGAAGACACGCTCGAATCCTGGGCGCCCATTCATGCCTGGAGAGCATTGGGCCAACTCCGCGCTGAGGCTGGCATTGAGCCGCTCATGGGCTTGTTTGAGAAAGAGGAAAGCAACTATTGGGAATGGATTGCCGAAGAACTGCCATTAGTCTATAGCATGATCGGGCAAGCCGCGATTCCGGCTCTGGCGGCTTATCTAGCGGATACCTCTCAGGCGATATTCCCCCGCACAACGGCTCTTAACTGTCTGGAAGACATTGCAATCGATCATCCTGAGGCTCATCCTGAGTGTGTTGCGATTCTCACCCATCAACTGGAATCGTTTGCAGAAAACGGCTCAGAATTGAATAGCTTTCTCATAGGTTCCCTGGTCGATCTGAAGGCGGTAGAGTCCGCGCCGCTGATAGAGCGTGTCTTTGCTGCTGATACCGTGGATCGTTTCTTGGTAGGAGACTGGGATGATGTGCAGGTGGGATTGGGCTTGAAGTCGCTTGAAGAATTACCGAAGAAAGAATTTAACCAGAGCTTTCAAAGAAAGGGGGTCAGCGATCCTGGCTTCACGGGTTCATCAATTTCTCAGGAAGCAAAAGGCTTTCGCCCTGGCAAGAGCGATCCCAAAGCCAAGTCTAAAAAAAAGATGTCCAAGGAGTCACGCAAGAAAAACCAGAAAAAGCGGAAGTAATTTAATCGGGGTTAGCGATTGTTGAGGTGCGAACTGACAAGTCAGCGCTAGGCGAACGCCTTGCTTTGAAGACACGCGATCGCCTCTGACTCAGCTGGGATCAACGATATATTTTTGCTCCAGCGATACGTTGTGCGATCGCACATCAGTTGCCTCTGTCCCTGATTCGGTATCAGCGATCGCCTGCACGGACTCTATAAACTGGCTATCCAGCAAAAAAACTCCTCTGGCAAAGCGGACGCTCCAATATCCCCCTGGACGCCGGTCAACAACGACCCCCTCTTCCCCAAGCTGAATCACATCAGGAGGACGCAGCATCGGCATCGGTTCCGCTGTTTTAACGTAAGGCGGCAACGTTACCACACGGACTCGCTCACCAATTACAAATTCTTTAGACATCAGTTTTTAGGTAATGAAGTAGTTGGGTGTCAGTAGTCATTAGTTCTAAGTTCTTTGCGAGTGACACCAATGACTAATAACAACTGACTAATGACTACTTATCAAATATTCAAGGCGCTTGCCAAATCTTTTGGTGATATTGCTCTACATTTCTGTATGGATCTTCAGCAGGGTGAGCATGATCGTGACCATGCCCGTGCCCATGCCCATGCCCATGCCCATGTCCATGCCCATGATGAGAATGATCGTGGGCGGGAGTGTGCCCGTTACTGTTGCTATTGGCTGCTATCCTGAATTTGCACATTTCGCAATTCATTTGCACTTGCCCCAACTGCGTCTCAATTTCTCGTTCTCTTAATACAGACAACAACTGAGGGTGAATGCCCATTTCTGGTAGGCAAGTCATGGAAATATCCGGGTATTGCTCCTGTTGTTGCGCCGTGATGTCGAAAATCTTCTTAACTAAGACGCCGGTAAATAGGAAGTACGGTAGGACGATAATGCGTTTAGGCTCGTAGAGTCTAGCACGGCGGAACCCTTCTTCCAGACGGGGATGGGTAATGCCAATAAAGCAAGTTTCAACGGTGGCGTAGCCGCTACCTTCCCACAGAATCCGGGCAAGCTTATAAACATCGCTGTTCGCATCAGGATCGCTGGAACCCCGACCGACAAAGAGCAGAACCGTTTCTGAGCGATTGTACTGGGGTTGGTCTAATTCCGAAAGACGCGATCGCCACAAATCCAAAATCCCTGGCGTAATCCCAAAATGACGCCCATAGTAAAACTTCACCTGGGGATGTCTAACCCTTGCCCGGTCTAACTCATTCGTAACATCAAACTTATTGTGTCGAGCTGCAAATAGCAAAATCGGCAATACAGAGAGTTCCGTGTAACCCTCTTCTACACAGCGATCCACCCCCTCCTGTATCGTGGGGGTAGTGAGTTCTAGAAAACAAGGTAAAACAGGACGCGACGGGTCTAACGCTTGATACGCATCGGCAAAATCTAGAAGACTCTGCCGTCCATCCTCATCTTTGGTGCCATGACCAACCATCAACAACGGACGACGCAAAGGTAGCGGCGGCAATTGAATCGACTGGGGAGTAGGGGATTGCAGTCCCATCAGATCGGTTGAATTTATACTAGGCATCAATTTGATTGCTCCTTTCCCGTGCAAGGCAGGAAGTTAGACTGTATGAAGGTAGTACTAAGTAGGCATTCTGGCTTCCGAGAGTCACCTCGTTTACAGCTGCCGCACAGCCCCGGATTTGCACCGGCGTTTCCCCACGTTGTTACCCTTTACGTGTGCCTTGATATCTTAGCCGATCCGGTCGCAGCTCAAAATCCAGGGGGAGGGGGTATTCCCAAGACTCTCCAGATGCCAGTTTTTGATGCCCCATCAAAACTGAAGGAAAATTTTCCCCACTTTATCGAGTATCATTCGCAAGTTTGACGCTCGATCGGGCAACTCTAGAATTGATTGACCGTTTGTGGCTTTTTTACAAAAGCGGGATGCTCCCGTTTTTTGTAGCTTATAGAACCTTATCAATCCAAACCATTGCTGACTGTATAAAGATAAAGATAACCCCATACCTAGAAGTCTGATAAAAAATACAAATTATCCATTACAAAATACCGCCCTGAGTGCGACGATGCACAGCCAGTGCTAACCCGGCAAAAACTAAGGAAGTCATGCTTGAAGGCTCGGGTGTAGATACGGGTGCAACGTTTAATTTTACTCGACGCCCTGTTTGCATCGAGAGTGAAATATTTGCCGAGGTTGATGAAGAATACACTTGCCAGCTGTTCAACTCTCTAGGCGGCGCAGTGAATTGCACCAACATTTCCCAATTGCTGTCAAGCGAACCAATGGCTAAACCATCAGTGCAACAAGCTCCCCAACTCTGATTTGAAGTAAAGACGGTGCCAGTGGAATTTGCAGTTGCCTCACCTAAATCGTCTACAATTTTTAATTCAGCCGTATCTCCCAACAAGTTAAAGCTCATTTTAGCTGCTCCACCTGTTAGATTACCCGGCTTAGAATGAACGATGAACAGTGATAGACCATCAATAGCATCTACAAAAAAAAGGTGAGATTGCTTAGCGGTTAAACTCAGGACTGGGTTACTAAAGGATGAATTATAACCTTTGCTATACTGGTAGTAATTGGCTGCTGTTTTATTTGTGCTAAAAGCTTCAACAAACCCCAAAATATTACTATCAAAGTCACCCAAACCTGGTTTAGATTCTTGCGACACCTTAAGCATCGTGGTGGCTTCGGAGCGCTGGGCAAAGAATGGAACAAACAGCGCGATCGCTACCAACATCAAAAGCTTTTTCATGACTTGTTATTTTGTAGATGCTTTGCTCACTAAAACCAGAATACGTTTATTTAAATAAAGTTATAATAAAGTCAAATTAATATAATTGTAAATTTAATAATTTTTACATCTTTATTTCAGGGAAAATACGAATTGACTTTAAAAGAAATATCGGTTCTTCGGAAACGCTTCCTCCTAGACGGAACCACCCCATTTAATTTTTCTTTATTTTCCACAGCGAACCCTCTTCTGTTACCTTCGCAAGGACAGAAGAGGGTTTGCCAATTGATATGCTTTCTAAATGAGCTGAATTAAGGTTTAGAAAACCGGAAGTTTTACCTTTAATTGCCGCTGAAGTGGCACGTTAACGAAATCCTGCGGAAGAGGATGTCCCTCCTAATATCCGAGAGTATCCGCTCCCCCTAAGGAAGTTTAAAAAGCAGGGTGGTTTCATACAACCCTTAGAAAATATCGAGGCATTGCGACATTTTGTAGGGGCATGGCAATCAAAAAGCCCCTACCGCCAACCAAAATCAACGCTACATAATTTTCTTTTAATAAATGAAACCACCCTGCCTTAGGGAAGCTTAAAGAGGAAGGAACCGAACCACTCAAAGTCCCCTTTTTAAGGGGTATCATCAGTGGGTAAGCGTGTCACAACAATTTTCACACCTCGGCTAAGCTGCCTTTACCCAATAAACCTAGCCGCATGAATGATTGAATAATTGTAGAGCTTCTTCTTTGAGAATTCCTTTGCTCACTTTTATTCTCTTAGACCCTTTTTTAATAATTTCTTCGCTAGATAAGTCAAGCTGGGGAACACCAGCCTCAATTAAGTCTTGAATGGAAGCTCCAAATATAATTTCAGATATCCCTGCCCATATACAAGCTGTTGTACACATTGGGCACGGTTCGCAAGTTGTGTACAAGGTATAACCTTCTAAAGAAGGATTTTTCATTTCTTTTTTTAAACAACGAATCGCGTTAAGTTCTGCATGGGCAGTTGGGTCATTATCCGTTTCCACAGTATTGTGCGCTTTAATAATTACTTGATTATCTTTAACAATTACTGCACCGTAGGGAGCATCTCCTAGCTTTGCTTCTTCCAAGGCTATCTTCATAAACTTTTCTATTTTCATCCAACTCCTGCGACAAAAAAATCTTTTTGGATAAGCCTTATCTTATCCTATTTTAAGGTAAGGCTATAAATTATCATCCTTAAACCAACTGAATAAAATGCTAAAAAACAATTGCTTTATTTTTAAACATTAGCAGTCTATATCAACCACAGTAAAGTATTCCGTCAATCAGAATATGTTCGACTTCCTTCAAGAAAGCCTGCAACAACGCCGCGCTTAGTTGTTGCGGGTCAGTACGAGTAATTCGCGATACCAAAATTTTATCGAGCAGTTTCGTGACCCTAGTATAAGCTTGAACGGCTAGAGCTAGCATCACGCTCCTACAACTCTTTAATTAATCGGGAATTATTTTGATTTCCTTCCCCGTGATGTTAACCTAAGCGACAAGATGAACGTCTTCGTTCGATAGAGTGATGCCTATCACCCTGTTATTTATTAATGTCTTGCTTCTGGAAACTCTACTATGCGCTTGACTTCGCTCGATGTGTTTCGAGGTATTGCCATTGCGGGAATGATTTTAGTTAATCAGGCGGGAGTTGCCGACCAAGTTTATCCTTTCCTGCAACACGCAGAATGGCACGGCTGCACCTTGGCAGACTTGGTATTTCCCTTCTTTCTATTTATTGTTGGCGGGGCAATGACCTTTTCCCTTTCCAAATACGCGGAAGGGAACCGCCCTACTGCCGATGTTTATAGACAAATTTTACGCCGAGCGGCGATTCTTTTTATTCTTGGTTTGCTGCTGAACGGCTTCTGGAATTATGACTTCAGCTCCATCCGCATCATGGGCGTCTTGCAGCGGATTAGCCTTGCCTACCTGCTGGCTGCTCTAATCGTTCTTAACGTGCCACGCAAAGGACAGTGGGTACTAGCAGCACTGCTACTCATTGGGTACTGGATAGCGATGTCTTTGATCCCGGTTCCCGATTATGGAGCTGGTGTCTTAACGCGGGAAGGGAATTTTGGCGCTTATATTGACCGCCTGATCGTTGGCACAGCGCATCTGTATAAGGGAGATAATTTCAACTCAATGGGAGATCCTGAAGGTCTTTTCAGCACTCTTCCCGCGGTTGTCACCGTCCTCACCGGCTACTTTACGGTTGACTGGATACGCACCCAACCAGTACAGTCGCGCACCAGTATCGGCTTGGTCTTGTTTGGCATTGCTTGCCTAGCCGCTGGATGGGTGTGGGGGTTAACGTTTCCCATCAACAAGAAACTGTGGACGAGTTCTTTTGTGCTTTTCACAACTGGTTGGGCGTTGCTGTTGCTGGCAGCTTGTTATGAAGTGATGGAAGTGCGGAAGTTCCGCCGCTGGGGGAAGCCGTTTGAAGTTATGGGGTTAAACGCTATCTTCGCGTTTGTCGCCTCAGTTCTGCTGATTAAAATCCTAGCTAAAACCCACGTCGGAACCGGCGAAACCGCCCCAACTACTTATAACTGGATCTATGAGAATGCCTTTGTGTCTTGGGCGGGAGCGATGAACGCCTCTTTATTGTTCGCCATCGTGACATTGTTGTTCTGGTGGGCGATTCTGTACGCAATGTATCGCCAAAAGTGGTTTTTGAAAATCTGAGACAGCACTTCCTCATGACTCCAGAAATGACCGGGATCACTTAGTTTTTAAGGTGTTGTCACAATTTTTTCTAGCTTGCATCACTGGGGATGGTTCGGAAAAAGCTGAGAGTAGAGATATCAAATTCTTGATCTGACCATGACATCTGAGTTTTTTCCGACCCAAGTGACTATCGAGGATCTAGTTGCTCAGATATTCGTCTCCCGCCGGATTACTCCTGTGAACCAGTACCAGCTGCAAACTGTCCTGCTCACTAAAGATTGGCTGGATGAAGAAGAACAAACCATGCTCAATCGGCTATTTTATGGTGTCCGTCATGGTTTGCTAAAACTAGGGGAATGAATCGAAGATATTGGTCAAAAAGCTGCTAAGAAACGGCATACGCTTTGCGAGCGCTCAAAAAACAAACTGCGAAGACGCTGTATAGCCCGAAGGAAGTCTTAAGAGGAATCAGGAGAGGTTGTCAGCAAGTAAATCTTGTAAGAATTTCTGACCTGCTTGATCGAGATCGCCATCTAAGGAGAAGGTTAGGCTGCGGAGCCGAAATTCATCATTTTGGGAGTCCAGCACTTCATTCAAGCGTTTCGGGTAGATCAAAACCGCTTCGTTACACTTGGTCGCCATCGCATAGCTTCTCATCTGGTGAATATCAGCGATCTCCACTTTGTCAGGCGCTTTATATTTTGTATCCAGCACATAACGTATTGCACCAGTCGAGCGATCGCTTAGTATCAGGTCAATAGGACACCGCTGATTTTGACCAATTGTTACTGGATATTGCTGCTTGAGGACAAAACCTAATGGCGTGTTTTCCTTGAGCCATTCAGCAACGAACAGTTCATACAGTTTCGCCATATCAACTAAAAAGGGTAACATCGTGCGATCGCCCCTTTCATGGGTTGCCCCAGAGTTGTCTAGAAAGAACCGACATAGGGCGTGTAATAATCGATAATCTTCATTTAAACGGTTATAACGTCGCCCAATACAATCTTCTGCGCTATAGGATTTAAGCGTTATACTTCCCTGGAGCGAGTGATAAGCTTGTCGTACCTTTGGCAACACTCTTTCTGAACACAACCCACTCCGACCAATAATAAAAAGTGTCCAAGCAAGAATCTGATTTTCTTCAATATCAGCAGTGTGTTCTTCATAGTGACATTTAAGTTTGACATCCCAAGGTTTCTGGATAGTTTGCCGCACATCCAATCGTCCCCGAACATACGTCAGATTTCCGGTTTTTGGTAAGTATGTGCGGTAAAAACCTTTTCGTCCACGATCTAAAATTTTCTGTGCTAAAACATGAGCAAATTGACTAAAAAAATCCTCTATAAATTCGCAATCAATCAGCCCATCAATAAAGCGAAAACTCTTTAACTGGTAGGCATATTCCAACATACCAAAGAGATTTTTTATTGTCACCTTTGGCTGTAGCTTAATGCCAAGGTCAGTGGTTAAAGGAATGTATCCCACCCATCCTTTAGCTTTGAGTTGCCATTTGTGAGCTGTTTTAAAGTTGGGAAAGTTTACATCTACTTGTTTTTCATACTTCTGGCACAATTCCACTGCTACTGAATGAGGCATCTCTTCAGACGCTAACGGCTTCACTTCGTATTCAGTCAGTTCGATAATTCTTGGTTGTGCTGGGTTCATAGTGATAACTCTTGCTTAAGTTTATCCCAGCGAAACTCATCCACTTTTTTCAGGTTGTCAAAGAAATACTCTTCAAGATACGGCTCTATTTCCATAAGCCAAATACTTTCTATATCTTCAGGCAGCTTTTCTGTCAAAAAGAAAGATATCCCGATTTCGTAGTGTTTGTCTGCGATCGCGTTATTCAATCGCTTCAGCACGTCAATTAATTTATCCACATTAAAACTCGTTTTCTTTTCGTGATATCGCCGTAGTACCTCATAATTTGGGCGGAGTTCGATGAATGCAAATCGGCGGCGTAGTGCATGATCTACTAAAGCAATAGAACGATCTGCGGTGTTCATTGTGCCAATGATACGGACATTAAGGGGAATGCGAAAGGTATTACCACCAGCAAGGGGAATTTCTTTGTCACGATATTCTAGCAAATACATTAATTCTCCAAAAACTTGAGCCAGGTTCGCACGGTTAATTTCATCGATAATAAGAACACAGAGACCTTGACAAGACTCTGCCTTTTTACAAAATTCCAGAAAGCGACCTGGAACTAGCGAATATTTCAATTGCCCATCTTGACTTTGTGGACGGATACCTTGAATGAAGTCTTCATAGGTATACGCAGGATGAAATTGTACAAGTTCCGAGAAACCATAACCTCCGCCGATTAAGTATTGGGCAATTTTTTGAGTTATGAAAGTTTTTCCAGTTCCAGGTGAACCATAGAAAATGGCTTGCTTCTTGCGTTCAATGGCGCGTATCCATCTTTTTATTTCTACTTCTTCAATAGCTGTATCTTCAGTAAACTGATTTAATAAATATTCATTATTAACACCATTTAAATATTGATAAGTGCTTAAGCAAAATTAATTACATATTCGGTTCCGACTTTTTTTAGCACATTTTTGACATACTTTACTAAACTTTTCCAGTCCCGATAAGCCTCTATCTCTATCCATTCA
>NZ_JAMPKB010000084.1:0-21241 GCF_039961925.1 Trichocoleus sp. DQ-U1
GTTCGACAATGAATATGATTTAGCCCTTGCTGTAATGGACGGCATGGAATCACGGAGTGAACAAGGGGGATATACGTTAGAGCGTTTTAGGTTTAAATCATCCTAGCTACTTACGTCAGCGCGATCGCACTCAACAATCTTCCCTGTAAATACTCGTGTAGCGGCAAGCTTAACCAAATTGTCACTTAACAACATGGCAACAAAACCATCTGTATCTTTAGTTAAAACTGACTAATTGCTAGTCCCGAAATACTGCAAGCATTCGCACAAAAATTATTCAGATTTAGCAGTATCTGGCTGAAAGTAAAGAGCTGATTTATATAACACTTGTTCTTGGTGGGTTTCTAAAGTGCAATCCGACAGCGGATAAGCCACACAGGTAACAGTGTACCCAGCCTCTAGTTCTTTTGGACGTAGAAACTTTTGTTCGCTTTGGTCTACTTCACCACTCACCAACTTGGCGATACAAGCCGAACATTCTCCTTGCTTACACCCAGAAGGTAATCGAATGCCCGCATCTTCAGCCATATCTAGAATATACTGATCGTCTGGCACGGAGATGGTACGGTCAAGCGCGATCGCTGGATTTACCAGCCGGACTTGATAAACTGCCATTAAAACGACTCCTTTAAAACTCGTATCCTCTGTCAAGCCAATAGTGCCAGTCTGCGATTGCTTCCAAGGTTTCGCTATCAGCATCAATCGGTTCTATTTCTGATAAACGAGCCGAGAACGTATCTTCACCTGTAGCATCTTTGTAAAGCACTTCCACAAACATATCGTGCAAGCATTCATCTTCTGATGACATTTCCACTACCTCAACTTCTTTGCCTTCAGTTGAGGATGATTTGCCTCCCTTTCTCACCCACTTAGCTTTAAAGGGGAAGTTGAGATTATCGTTAAGGTAGTAGTACCATCCCATCGCCTGTTCTTCTTCGTCATAGGCATCGACGATTATTTCCATGGCAATGCGATTCTCTCGGATTTCGTCTTCCTCAACGTTAGGCATAAGACATTAGCTCCGGATAATTAAACTTTGAATATAATAAATCTTTCGAGCGATCGCGTCCTCAATTCTCCTCAACAATTGTCGTCACGATGCTCTATTTGCTGTCTTACCCAAGCGCGAAAAGACCGAATCATGGGGATTTCCCCAATTCTTAGGCTTTCTTCCAAAAACCCTGGAATTTCTGTTGTTAAGGGTAAATTTGCAAAAGTAGGAGAACCTGCGCCAGGAACATACACTCCATCTCGCAATTTATAAATTTGCATCACTGGTTCGTCATAACGCCAAACTTCCGGAACACCTAAAGCCAGATAAATTGAAAGTCTGTCAACCGAAGCGCTGGTATAGTCCACCTCCACTGCTAAGTCAGGAGGTGGGTCAATTGTTAAGTCAATATCCCTTTTCTGTCTGATTAGCGGTTCATTTTGAATATAAAAGCAAGAATCCGGTTCAACACCCCGCTGAAGGTCTGGACGCTTACAAGTGAGAGATCCAGCACTTCTGAGGTTGAGGTTCAGTTCCTCAGCTAAAGCGAAAACCAAGTGTTCCAGCAGTCTATTGTTATGCTCATGAGGCATCAGAGGAGTCATAATTTCCAGCGTTCCGCGATCGTAAGCCAGCCGAGTGTTACGATCTTCCCCCATCTCTGCAAGTATTGTTTCAAAAGTCTGCCAACTAATGTTTCTAAGTACACCCCGCCCTTGAGTGGTTTTCGTTGTCGTCACCATAGGACTTAACCCCGCGTTTTCTACCAAGATATCAAGTTGAGTAGGCAGTGTGGATGCGTGAAGCGAAGCGGCTGCTTTCTTGGGCGTCGCATTCTGTATCTAAAGAACGTTGCTGTCAGCAATATTATCAGTAAGATTATTTGATAATCTCTCATTCTGCATACGTAGTTGATAAAGGAGTAAGTTCTGTGACTACCCTAAAAGTGTTATCAATCGCTTCTGCTGGTGCAGTGTTTATTGTTGCTGGTATCGCGGAAACTGCCGCTGCAAAGTTCAGCGATGCTCCTTTATTCAACGATGTAGGTAGCTACAGCACAACAATCTCCGCTAATAATGACTTAGCCGATATTTACTTTCCAAACCCATCAAACCTTAAAACTGGCAACTATTCGTTTCCCATTGCGCTGCTCTTGCAAGGTGCGAATGTTGATAAATCAAATTACACAAATTTTGCTAGTACAGTAGCAAGCTACGGATTCGTAGTAGTTGTACCCAATCCCCAGAAGTCACTGCCAGAGTTCGGATTTACGGGACTTCTACCCGAAACGTCACAATTAAACGCCGTTCTAGCACAAATGGTGAAAGAAAACTCTAACTCTACTTCACCTGTTGCTGGCGTTATCAATACACAGAAACTAGCCTTACTCGGTCATTCCCAAGGGGGTGCTGTCGGACTATCTGCTATTGCCAACCTCTGCCTTCCTATTTTATGTGAAGGCTCCTTCAGCCGACCTAATGAACTCGTAGCAGGAGCGTTTTTCGGTGCAAATTTACGGAACTTCAATACTCAAGAGTTTATTCCCATCAACAATTCAAAAATTCCCACTGCTCTCTTACAGGGAAATCTTGATAGTATTGCTCTTCCTGTCAACGCCCAAAAAACCTACAATCAGATCCAAAATCCTCCTAAAGCATTGATTACCATTTTGGGTGCTAACCACTATGGCATCACAGATACGAACAACCCCATAGGCGCAAGACCAGACAGCAACACTCCGACAGTAACTCAAGATGTAGCAGTAGAAACGGTAGCTCGCTGGAGCGCACTTTTCTTGCGTGCCAGCGTTCTCGATGACAAAGATGCTTTTAATTATGTGTATTCTACAGGGGATGCTCTCGATGCAAATGTGAATGTAACTAGCCAATCAAAGCCAGTTCCTGAATCCTCTTTGACATCTGCATTGATGTTGCTAAGTGGTTTTGGTGCAGTGTTTGGACTGAAGAAAAAAACACAGCTAAATAGTTCTAAGGGAGCCAAATATTAGGTAAGAATGTTTTACCGAAATTACGTATGCTTTGGTTAATTGACCGACCAACTTGAATATGCGGCTCATCCGCCTCTATTGGTAGAATCAAAGCCTTACTCCCACGCCCAAAGCGAGAAATAACCAAATTTGCCGCTTCCAAACCAGTGACATAAGCCTTTTCTTGCGACCAAGAACCGTGACGAGTCACAATCCAATCACCGCTCATAAATACATTCTTGATACTTGTCTCTCCGGGTAACATATACTGATAGCTACCAGGGAAAAAGTGAGTCACTGCACGTGGTAAGCCGATTACACTACTATCGATTACTTTCGCATCTCGAAAAGCCGGGATACAAGTTGCTAAATCTTGTTGTACAAGCGAAACGATTTCTTCATCATTTAAGGGAAGAAACTGATTGGCGTGATAAAAATCTGCTTCAATAACTGTCCCTGGCTCATCGCGGTACTCATCATGTATGGCATTTAAATCGAAAAACGTCCATCCAGTTGTTGCATTAAAACCAAAACAGGCATTGGAAGGATGAGGAATATTAATTTTGCGGTCAAACCATAGGCGAGTTGCCAACACATCAACCGCGCCCAAGTTGTGAATATCTCGAAATTCTTTACGGTTTTGTAAGCTGGGGCTACCAGATATAATCTTCTTCATACCGCTGATACCAACGGCAAAAATAACCGCATCTGCCTCAAAAACTTCATCCCCACAGACAACTGCTGTCGCTTGATTATTGCTATCAACAATTACGTCACTGGCTCGTCGGTTAGCGAGTAATTTTCCCCCTGCTTGTTCGATGCGTTCCACCCAAGGGCGAAAGATCATCTCACCAACCGTTCCGCGACACCAGACGACATCAAAATCGGGTTGGTGAGCCAAAATGAAGTAATAAAGCATACCCAGCGCGGCAGCGGCGGAACATTGTTCTCCAGGGGCAAATAAACCAACCAGCAGCATCGGCTCAAAGGAATCGCGGTAAAGCCGCGCCGAAACCCCAAAATCTTTGAAGAGTTCTCGCGCCGTTACAGAGTCATAGCGTCGCCAAGCTTCGTCGCTATTGTCAAAATCAATAACTGCGTAGAGTAGCGGTAAAGCTGATAGGCGATCGCTTAATGGCAACCGCTTAAATTGCGTGTAGAGAAAAGTTCCAAGTGGAGTGGGAAGTCGCGGTAAGTCTTGGAAAATGGGAGATTCGACTTCTAAACCGGCTGGAGAATACTGGGAGGAACGAGTCCAAGGCGTAAACGGACTCAGCCCTAATTCCTTTACCAAAGAAAAGATATTTCGGTAAGGATACCAGAAACCATGAATCCCCGCTTCTACAGAGCGCCCCCCTGCGGTCTTCCAGCCCGCCACCAAGCCACCCGGATAGGGGCCAGCCTCTAGAAGGGTTACGTCATAGCCTTGACGCGCTAGGTGGTAGGTAGCCCCCAACCCTGCCCAACCAGCACCAACGACGACTATTTTTGGGGTTTGTGTTTCTGTTGGCATCGCGCACATCTCCATTCTGTTTTCAGGATGACAAGAACCCCACCCGCAACCCTCCCCGTAAGCGAGGAGGGGGCGAAGAGGAGCTTTTCTGTGGGGGCGAACCGATTGAAGGGGTTTTATTACTTACACCTAGCTTCTCAGTTCGTTGAGTTTGGCTCTGATTGTCTCTATTCTTTTACGGTTCACCCCCAAATCCGACTGTCCTAGGCGGGAGGCTGAACGAACGTGGATCGTTTTTGCGCTTTCATCGAGATAAAATTCCACGTCATCGACAAACCCCATCAGCGCACTGGTGAATTCCGCGTAGAGGTAATTCTCCGTTTCGGTGATAATTTTGGTTTTCGGGAGGGAGTTGATAACTGTCTTGAGATTAGCGATCGCCTCCGTTGGGGAAGAGTTGTAGGTCAAAGGCTCAATTTTATTCTGGGCATTTTGGCTTTGACTGCTGACACAGTTGGGCGTACTAGGGCAAGGCGCTAGTTGGCCTGACTGGACACCGAGATTAGTGGGTGGTTTTCCGGCAAACACGATCGTTCCTCCTGACAAAGCGGTAGTTGCCCCTATCCAACAGATAGCTGCTAAACATAAGGATAGAGAGATTAGAAGCCAACGCGACCGATTGGAAGTGATATTCATGAATGAATTTTCTATCAATTCGTTACTAGAAGACCTAAAAAATCCTGATGAAACCGTCCGCTATAAGGCTACAGCAGAGCTGTGGCGCGTCTGGTTTCATCAAAAGGGAGCGGTAGGGTTTGAACTACTTGGGCGATCGCAGGCAATGCTGGAGGCAGGAGAGCTTGCCAAAGCAGAGGCGTTACTCACCGACCTGATTGAGACTCAACCAAATTTCGCGGAAGCCTGGAATAGACGAGCCGTTCTTTACTATATTCTCAGGGAGTACAAAAAGGCGCTCCAAGACTGCCAGATGGTGGTTAAGCTCATCCCGTTCCATTTTGGGGCGCTGCATGGGATGGGGTTGTGCCATATCGCACTCGAAGACTACAGTGCTGCTATTCAAGCTTTTCGACAAGCGTTGGAAATTCAGCCTTACGCCTTAGAAAATCAAAGATTGATTCTTGAATGTACCGCACAGCTGAGCTAAGAATTTAAGCTAAGAACGATTCAGCTACAAGCAACAGCACTTGTCACTCAAAACACCCATACATAAGAAGTTTGGCAGTAAATGGCTCCCTAACGGGGAGGGAATAAACTCCAAAAAAACCCGGTCGCTGCTAAGACGACCGAGCCAAGATGCTATGCGTTTAATGAAGCTCATTTTCAGGCGATCGCTTGTTACGCCGGGAAGCAACGCCGAATCGGATCGGTCATCTGTTCCTCAAACAAAGACAATCATTCGCCACGAAGTTTATTCACCGCCACTTTTTTGTCTCAAATGGTGAACGAGAGCGTTTAACCCCAGGCGGTAACTCTCTGCACCAAAGCCGCTGATTTGTCCAATTGCAATGGGTGCGATATAAGAATGATGTCGGAAAGCTTCGCGTCGGTAAATATTACTCAGATGCACTTCTACAGTCGGAAGGTTAACAGCCGCGATCGCATCCCGTATCGCTACGCTGGTATGAGTATATGCTCCAGCGTTAATTAAAATTCCTTGGTGCTGCCCAACGGCATTCTGAATTGCATCCACTAAGACGCCTTCATGATTTGACTGTAAAGTAAAGACCTTACAGTCGAGCGTTTGCCCTTCTTGTTCTAACAGGCGATTAATCTCATCCAACGTCACAGAGCCATAAATCCCTGGTTCTCGGAGTCCCAATAGGTTTAAGTTTGGTCCGTGCAGCACCAGAACAGTAACTATGCCCAAGGTTTCAGCAGCAACTCAATAGACTAACTACGACGGCGCGACGCTCTCTCATTCACTGGAATTGGAATCAGTTCTGGTTCCGGCTCAGCTTCCGGTCCCAGGAGCGTTTCGATGAGCTTACGTGCCCATTCTTTGAGCTTTTCCAACACATTTTCTATATAGTCCATTGAATTGAAAACTCCTGCAATACAACCAGGATGAGTACTTAACAACAGGGCAAACGTGAGAGTTTATGAATCCTATTGTGGTTAAGATTTATTCTAACCCTAGCACATGGAGAAACAGGTGAGTAATCTCACTATGGATGTGTGTGACCGGGCGGCGTCTATCCGTCTTAAGACACATCCGCCGTTAATTTTTTCTTCAACATTGTGCGCCGCAGTTGGTCAAGGGCAATTGAAGCGCTGGCGTACCGAATCGAGTCTCGCTCTCGATTTTGACCCAGCTGGTGCTTAAAACTTTCTACCGTGTCATCCGGCCCCGCTAGACCAATATAGACTAATCCCACCGGCTTGGTTTCCGTACCACCTCCTGGCCCAGCAATCCCTGTGATACTGAGTCCCCAAGTGGTTGAGAGACGTGTTTTTACACCTACTGCCATTTGCTTGGCGACCGCGTCGCTCACCGCACCGACCTGGGCTAAGTCTTCTGGATTGACACCCAAAAGGGAAATTTTCACCGAGTTGTCATAAGAAATGACGCCGCCCAAAAAATAATTGGAACTCCCGGCGACACTGGTTAGCATCTGCCCCAATCCTCCACCCGTACAGGATTCTGCCACCGAAAGCGTTTCCCCGGCTTCTTGCAACAAAAAGCCGACAACAGAAGCAAGAGTGTCAGTGTCAGTGCCGTAATAATCCAGCCCTCCTATCTGCCGCAGTTGTTGTGCCACTGGCTCAATTAGTCCTACCGCTTCCGGTTCTGACGCCGCTCTTGCCGAGACTCGCAGCCGCACCTCTCCGTGAAGGGCGTAAGGAGCAACGGTGGGGTTAGGGAGGTCGAGGAAGGGCGCGACTTTTTCAGCTAGAGCCGATTCCGCAATTCCCCAGAACTTTAACATCCGGCTGTAGATGATTTCTTTGCCCCAGCCTTGATTCTTGAGAAAGGGGACGGCGGTTTCCTGCCACATCCGCTTCATTTCTGAAGGGACGCCGGGGAAAGTCAGAATCGTCAGACCCGTGCGGGGTTGCCAGATAATGCCGGGGGCTGTACCGCCTGGATTGGGTAAAATTGAGGCGTCCTGGGGAATGAGCGCTTGTTTCCGATTGCTGGGGGTCATCTGACGCCCCCGCATGGCGTATTTGCAAGTAATGTCTTCGACGATTTCCGGTTGTTCTACCAAGGGAACGCCAAAAAAATCAGCGATCGCTTCCACGGTCAAGTCGTCGGGAGTAGGACCCAGACCGCCAGTAAAGATCAGCAGATGGGATCTCCCAGCAGCAATTTCCAACACCTGCTTGAGACGTCCAGGATTATCTCCCACCACCGTTTGATAGTAGTGGGGGATTCCCATAGAGGCTAGTTGCTGCGCCAAAAATTGGGCGTTGCTATTGAGAATATCGCCGAGTAGCAGTTCTGTACCAACACAAATAATTTCAGCACTCATGCAAAAGTTTTTTATTTTTTAATTTTGTATTTTTCCTCATTCCTCACTCCTCATACGCGAATTTCGCCAAACTTGCCAGCTGGTATACCCCAACAACAACGTTGCACCCATCGCATAAGCAAGTCCGCTTGGTATTTTAGCCAAAGCTAGGGCTAAACTTCCCACCCAGAGCGTCAAAGCGTAGATAAACAAAACTATCAAACGTTGTGGCAGACCCGCTTGCAGCAGCCGATGATGCAGATGGAATTTATCGCCAATAAAAGGCGAATTGCCTCGCAACAGCCGTTGCACAATCACCGCTGACATATCCACAATTGGCACAGCCAGAATCAGGTAAGGCAGTAATACCGCAGTGACAGCAGTGCTTTTTACTAAGCCAATTACGCCGACACCAGCAAGGGTAAAGCCCATAAAATAGGCTCCCCCATCCCCCATAAAAATCTGAGCGGGGTTGAAATTATATCGAAGAAATCCCAATGAGCCACCGGCAAGCGCTGCGGCAATCAGTGCTGCCGCCGGTTGGTTCATAAACAAACTCACAATCAGCATTACCACGGCAGCGATGCCAGAAACACCAGCAGCTAGACCGTCTAGACCATCAATCCAATTGATGGCATTAGTCAGACCGACCAGCCAAATGACGGTAATCGGCCAGCTAATTGTGTCTGGCAATGTGACCAGTCCAGCAAAGGGAACGGTGAGGAAGTCAATTTGGACGCCGAGGTGCCAAGCCCAGCTGGCAATGATAATTTGCAGAAACAGCCGCAAGAAAGGCGACAAACTAAACAAATCATCGGCTAAGCCAACCAGGAAAAAACCAAGACCACCCAAGATAACGCCCCAAACTTCTAGGGATTTCTCTGCGCTCAAAGCGCCAAATCCCCCGGTTCCCCAAACAATCAGTAGGGCAATAATGGTGCCTGCAAAGATAGAGACACCTCCCACCCGCACGATAGGATGCTTATGGACTTTGCGCTCACTGGGTAAATCAACCAGTCCCTTTTGGAGGCCAATTTTGTTCACAACGGGTGTTGCCCAGAGGACAACACAGGCAGATACGAGAAAGGCAACCAGGTGATACAGCTGGGGGGGCATCTGAAATTAAGTAGGGTACTAGACATCAGAAGGGAGAAATTAAAAAAGCTGTTAGCTGATTGCTAATCGCTATTGATCTTTCATCCTTCAAAACAATCGTCAGGCAGAGTCTACTACATTTCAGACGGGAAGAGGCAGAGGGGGATGGGGAATTAAGCGGGGGAATGGGGAGTAGGGGCATAGCCGCCCCTACGATTTTTATGCCAAGGCTGGTACGGGAATTGTCAGGTGGGGGTACAGGGGGAAGCGATCGCATAATGCTGCCACTCGCCGCCGACATTCCGCCGCCACTGCTTCCTCTTCTGGATTCAGGAGCCGTTCGGCAATAATATCCCCGATTTCTGTAAATTCACCAGTAGACATCCCGCGCGTCGTCATCGCTGGCGAACCCAGCCGCAAGCCACTGGTTACGAATGGCGACTCTGGATCGAAGGGTACGGTATTTTTATTCGCGGTAATGTTCACTCCGCTCACTAGCTGATCGGCTCGCTTGCCAGTCATGCTGATAGAACGCAAGTCTACTAGCATCAAGTGATTGTCAGTCCCGTCAGAAACAATCTTGAAGCCGCGTTTTTGCAACTGAGTTGCCAACGCACGAGCATTTTCAATTACTTGCGCCGAATAAGTTTTAAACGCGGGTTGCAGTGCTTCCCCAAATGCCACCGCCTTAGCGGCAATGACGTGTTCTAAGGGACCCCCTTGAGTACCGGGGAACACGGCTTTGTCTAGTTGCTTGCCGAGTTCTGGGTCGCTGGTCATAATTAAGCCGCCTCTAGGACCGCGCAGGGTCTTGTGGGTGGTGGTGGTGACGACGTGGCAGTGGGGTAGAGGATTGGGGTGATGACCTGTGGCAACTAAACCCGCAATATGGGCGATATCCGCTAATAGATAAGCTCCGACTTCATCAGCGATCGCGCGGAATTTCTCAAAGTTAATGATGCGCGGATAAGCTGAATAGCCGCAAATGATTAACTTTGGACGGTGTTGTAGCGCCAAATCCCGGATCTGATCGTAGTCTAGCTGTTCTGTTTCCTGACTGACTCCATAGTGGCAAACCTTAAACCACTTCCCCGACACATTTACTGGCGAACCGTGGGTTAAATGCCCCCCGTGGGACAAATCCATCCCCATAATCGTGTCTCCTGGCTGCAACAGGGTCAGGAAAACAGCAAAATTCGCCTGCGCCCCCGAATGCGGTTGCACGTTCGCGTGAGCCGCTCCAAATAGCTGTTTGGCGCGGTCAATCGCCAATTGCTCAATTTTGTCGATAAAGTCACAGCCGCCGTAATAGCGTTTCCCCGGCAAACCTTCGGCATACTTATTTGTTAATACCGAGCCTTGTGCTGCCAGCACTGCTGCGGAGGTAAAGTTTTCACTGGCAATTAGCTCCAAGTGGGCGCGTTGGCGCTGGAGTTCTTCGTGGACAAAGCTGGCAACGGTAGGATCGGTTTCGGCTAGAAAGTCTAAGTTTGTTTTACTCACAAAGTGAACCCCTAGAAATAGTGTCAGTCTTCCTTTCAAACTTTGATTCGGGTGCGCTTTCGGTCAACGCCATGTCCGCGCTACTAGCCCAGGTCAGTATTTTCGGGAGTCTTCAATCTTAACGCTGTTGGAGTCGTGTCTCTACCCAACTTTTCTGTTAACACTTGAAGCGAACAATTTTTGGCAACCTTTCATCCAAACTAGCTAACCTGGCGCAGTATGCAATTTTGCTGTATTTCTCTCGCCCATTCATAAGGGGCTAGAGGATCTGGAAAAATTTGCTTGACATTTGATCGCCAACCCCGGATAAATTGGGGTTTAGAAAAAGTTGCCCATGATGTTAACCTTACCCACTTGGCAACCGATGCGATCGCAAACTGCGAGACTTTAGAGGGATTAGACGCCCATACTGTTCAGCTCCCAAAGTTAGGTGCCAAATTTATTTTCTGCCCTCCTCTCTTCCCACACGCACAAAGCGTCGCTTTAGTAACCATCCTCACTCCTACTTTTAGGAGAGGACATTAAGCTGTATGTTAATTTACCATATTTCGCCGAAAACCTGACCTAGAATGGATGCGGGCGAATTAAAGCTCTCGTGGAGGTATTAAATGTTAGTCATTCTTACGGATGAGCAGATACTCTCCCCCAAACAAGTTTGTCAGACCTGTTTACTTGCCGATCAAAGTGGTCAACCCCGCTGGCGTCAGGGGCAGCTCCGCTGCGCTCAAGCGATTCACAAGCTTACCGAAAATCAACCCGATCAATACGAGTGTCTTATGGGCTTCCGGATTGCCAATATTGAGTAATCTCGTTTTGCTCAAGTTTATTTGCTGAAGTTTAAAGCCTGCTGAGGTGCTATTTGCGATTTGGGGTTTAATGGCGATCGCTACTTTCTCTGACAAACAAGAGTGCGCCTACGCTATAGGCTCCTTGTCTTTGATGAGGCACGTCTGACCTAGGGGTGTCCTGGTTGACATCGCATCTGCGTTATCCTGAACTTAGTAATAACTGGCGATAAATATATTATTTCAGGAGAACGCACGATGACTTGGCGTGGTTCAGCAACAGCGAAAGACCGGGTTTTCGCTTGCCTTCCTTATTTACTCCCTTTGCTTTCTGTGCTTCCTTTTGGGGCGTACCTGTTTAGACAGTTTCCTGTCTTAGCACTGATTTTATTGCCGCTACAACCGTTGCTAGCAATTTACAGTATACCGTTTGCCAGTTTAATCATTTTCTTTGTCTTGTTCTTAGGCGTAGTTAGAAACGAAAAGATTAGCCATTTCATTCGTTTCAACACCATGCAGGCACTCCTAATAGACATTGCTCTATTTTTGTGTACTATGGCATTGCAGATTTTGACTCCAGCGCTAGGAACTGGCCTGGTAGGACAAACGCTGTTTAATGTTGTTTTTCTAGGAACGCTTGCTGCCTGCGCCTATTCAGTTGTTCAGTCTGTGATAGGACGTTACGCAGAAATTCCTGGGATTTCAGAGGCAGTTTACAGCCAAGTTCCCTAGTTTCTTGCCGCAGGCAGAATCTTCGTTAGGGCGCGGCTGGTGTGGGACGTGACACAATCGTGTTTTCCATGTGACCGATGCCTTCAATTTCGATGCGAACGCGATCGCCCACTTTCATCGGACCAATCCCTTGGGGCGTTCCAGTCAGCACCACGTCTCCCGGTAACAGCGTCATCACCTGAGAGATGTAAGACACTAGAAAATCGGGCGCAAATACCATCTGATTAATCAGTGCTGACTGCACCGGCTGGGGATCGTCGTTCAGAAAAGTTTGCAAGCGGGCAGCCGGACTCAACTCACGGACGATCCACGGTCCCAAAGGACAAAAAGTATCAAATCCTTTTGCCCGCGTCCATTGAAGATCCTGCTTTTGTAAATCGCGGGCGGTAACATCATTGGCAATGGTGTAACCCCAAATTTTAGTTTGTGCCTCTTCTGGCGTACAGCAATAAACGCGATCGCCAATGATTAAAGCTAATTCGCCCTCGTAGTCCACTCGCTGCGACTGCGGGGGGTAGTGAATTTCTGTCCCCGCTGCGGTTACAGACGTTGGCGGCTTGAGAAATAGTAACGGTTGTTTTGGCACATCCGTCCCCATTTCAGCGGCGTGGCTGGCATAATTTTTGCCCACCGCGATAATTTTAGACGGGGCACAAGGAGCCAGAATTTGATAAGTATCGGGTTCTAACTGCAAATCCGTAGGCTGCCCGTGTAACCAGGGAGGCGCATCAAGCACCTGAACGCCTCGGCTTAGTTGCAATAAACCGTAGTAAGTCTGTCCTTTTGCGGTTCGGACTCGGACGTAGCGCTGCGCCATAATGTTGACTGCTATTTGATTATGCTGATGTATGGTCTGGACGTTGAGGTGAATTTACCCTGGTAACTTTGTACAATTGATGGACTGGTAGTAAGATTTTAATTCCTTGCTTCTTCATCTTTAGACGCTATAGGCTAGCGAGTTGAGATTTTCAAGGTGCGACTTCCATTCCCAATCCCAAACTTCCTAGTCCCAGTGCTAGAAGAAGCCGTCTTGTCCATAAGGAGATTAACAGTAATGCAGATCGTTTACGAAACTATGTACATCCTCCGTCCCGATTTGACCGAGGAACAAGTAAACTTGGCGATCGCCAAGTATCAAGGTATCTTGAGCGACAATGGGGCACACGACATCGAAATCCAGCATCGGGGTCGGCGGCGTCTAGCTCAAGATATCGGCAAGCATCGGGAAGGCATTTATGTTCAAATGAACTACAAATGCAATGGCAGCCAGATAGCGCCGATGGAACGGGCAATGCGTCTGTCGGAAGAAGTCATCCGCTACCTCACCATCAAGCAGGAAGTGCGCGAACCGAAGCCAGAGCCAGTTGAGGCAGAAGCAGTCAGTTAAGTGCGATTGGGGTGGAGTTTCTCCGCCCTTGTTGAGTCGCAAGGTGGACTTTCGTCCCACCCTCCATTCCTTCCCTCACACCAGGGAGGGAATTTTTTTTTATTCGCAATCTAGCAATGAGCCATTGACTCCAGATTGTTATACTGACGTGTGAGACACGGTATTCGACTGAGATTCGTTTTATAAAATGCAGCCTACTGACCCTGCCAAGTTTACTGAGAAAGCCTGGGAAGCCATCATCAAATCTCAAGATGTGGCGCGTCGATTCAAAAATCAGCAGCTAGAGGTAGAGCATTTAACGATCGCGCTTCTGGAAGAAGAAGAAGGGCTGACAAATCGGATTTTGAGTCGAGTCAATGTGGACATCCAGGCGTTAAAGTCGCAACTCGAAGCCTTCACCCAACGCCAGCCCAAAGTCGCTGTCGTTGACCAGTTGTACCTGGGGAGGGGCTTAGATGTCATGTTAGACCGAGCTGAAGCCTCACGAACTACCTTGCAGGACGAATTCATCTCGGTAGAACATCTATTAGTCGGCTTCGTCGAAGATGACCGCATCGGACGCCGGTTGCTCAAAAGCTTCAACTTCGATCGGCAAAAGCTAGAAGCAACGATCAAAGAGGTTCGGGGTACGCAGAAAGTAAAAGACCAAAATCCAGAGGCTCGCTATGAAGCCTTGGAAAAGTACGGGCGCGACCTGACAGAAACAGCCAAATCCGGTAAGTTAGACCCCGTAATTGGGCGAGATGAGGAAATTCGCCGCGTGGTGCAGGTGCTATCTCGCCGGAGTAAGAACAACCCCGTTTTGATTGGGGAACCAGGAGTAGGTAAGACAGCGATCGCAGAAGGGTTAGCCCAGCGCATCATCAACGGCGATGTACCTGAATCTTTGAAGAACCGCCGCCTAATTGCCCTGGATATGGGGAGTCTGATTGCGGGAGCCAAATATCGGGGAGAATTTGAAGACCGCCTCAGATCGGTGCTAAAAGAAGTCATCGATTCAGTCGGTCAGATTGTCCTCTTTATTGATGAGATGCACACGGTGGTTGGTGCTGGTGCCACTCAAGGGGCAATGGATGCGAGTAACTTGCTCAAACCGATGCTGGCGCGGGGAGAACTGCGTTGCATTGGGGCGACGACCCTAGACGAGTACCGCAAGCACATTGAAAAAGATGCGGCACTCGAACGCCGGTTTCAACAAGTCTATGTTAATCAGCCCAGCGTAGAAGACACGGTTTCGATTCTGCGGGGGCTGAAAGAACGTTACGAAGTCCACCACGGCGTGAAGATTACCGATTCTGCCTTAGTTGCCGCCGCCAGCTTGAGCGATCGCTACATCACCGAGCGGTTTTTGCCAGATAAAGCAATTGACTTGGTCGATGAAGCTGCTGCCAAGCTGAAAATGGAGATTACGTCCAAGCCGGTAGAACTAGAGGCAATTGACCGACGGGTGATGCAGCTAGAGATGGAAAAGCTCTCCCTGCAAGGAGAAGGTCAACGGACGGGTTTAACAACCGTTGTGGGTGCCTTCCGTTCTTCTCAAGAGCGTTTAGAGCGTATTGAACAAGAGATTGCCTCCCTGAGCGAAAAACAAGTTCAACTCAGTTCCCAGTGGCAATCAGAAAAACAGCTCTTAGAAGACATTAACGCAGTGAAGGAGGAAGAAGATAAACTCCGGGTGCAAATAGAACAGGCAGAACGCGCCTACGACCTTAACAAAGCTGCTCAGCTGAAGTATGGACGGTTGGAGGTTTTAGGACGCGACCGGGAAGCCAAAGAAGCCCAACTGTTGGAACTGCAATCTCGTGGTGCTGCTTTGCTGCGAGAAGAGGTACGCGAAGACGACATTGCCGAAATTGTCGCTAAATGGACGGGTATCCCAGTCAACCGCCTGCTAGAGTCGGAACGGCAAAAGCTACTCCAGCTTGAATCTCATCTCCACGAACGGGTGATCGGTCAGCAAGAAGCCGTTGCCGCCGTTTCTGCTGCTATCCGTCGCACCCGCGCAGGGATGAAAGATCCTAGTCGCCCGATCGGTTCTTTCCTGTTCATGGGGCCAACAGGGGTGGGCAAAACCGAGCTAGCCCGTGCCTTAGCTCAGTTCCTGTTTGACAGCGAGGAGGCCCTGGTACGGATTGATATGTCCGAGTACATGGAAAAACACGCTGTCTCTCGCCTCGTAGGTGCCCCTCCAGGGTACGTCGGTTACGAAGAAGGCGGTCAACTGTCTGAGGCAATTCGCCGTCGCCCCTATTCGGTCGTGCTGCTGGATGAAGTGGAAAAAGCCCACCGCGATGTGTTCAACATCTTGCTGCAAGTGCTGGATGATGGAAGAATTACCGATTCCCAAGGCAGGACGGTAGATTTCCGGAATACGGTGATTGTGATGACAAGTAACATCGGCAGCGAGCATATTCTCGATCTGGGGGGGAACGAGGACCAGTACGAATTGATGCAGAAGAAAGTAACGGATGCTTTGCGATCGCATTTCCGCCCCGAATTCCTCAATCGCGTGGACGACATTATTCTCTTCCACCGGCTGGAACGTTCGGAACTGCGCCAGATTGTTAGTATTCAAATCAAACAGATTGAGAAGCTGCTAGCCGATCAAAAAATCACCATCGAACTCTCGGCATCTGCCCAAGACCACTTGGCGGAAGTTGGCTACGATCCGATCTATGGTGCCCGTCCTCTCAAACGCGCCATTCAGCGTGAATTGCAAAATACCCTCGCCACAGCGCTGCTAGAAAATACCTTCGTGAGTGGCGACACCATCTTGGTTGATTGTGTGGACAATACGCTGACTTTCAGCAAAAAACAGTCCCTCAGCCTCCTTGAAGCTCAAATCATTTAACAATCATCAGTAGAGACGTTGCCTCTAAACGTCTCTACTGTTAGTCTGAAAGCAATACAACAGCCAAAATTGATGCGACAACGCCAAGAACATATCCGTGGACTTTACTGTAGCCATTTGCACATATAACGGTGCAGAACGTCTGCCCGAAGTTCTAGATCAACTGCTTCATCAAGTTGGTACAGAGGATATTGACTGGGAAGTGCTAGTTGTTGACAACAACAGCAATGACGATACTGCTGCTGTCGTTGCTCGCTATGCAACCAATTGGCGTCAAGATAGCCAGTTGAGGTATATTTTTGAAGCCAAACAAGGCGCTGCCTATGCGCGATATCGAGCCGTACAGGAAGCTAGAAGCAGCGACTTGATTGGATTTTTGGATGATGATAATCTACCAGCAGATAACTGGATAGCCGAAGCTTATCGCTTTGGTAGCGATCGCCCTCAAGTGGGAGCCTATGGTGGCATTATTCATGCCAAACTCGATGAACTACCACCCCCCTACTTTGAGCAAATAAAAGGGTATCTTACTATCTATAACCGAGGTGCAACGCCTTTTCACTACAAGCGTTCCGATAAACCGCGCCGAATTCCTGCTGCACCCGGTTCAGTCATCCGGAAGCAGGCATGGCAAGACGCCGTTCCTCCTCCAGAAAAACTCCTAATACCTGGCAGAGACGAGAAAACAATGGCTGCCGGAGAAGATGCCGAAATAATGTTCTATATTCAAAATAGTAAGTGGGAAGTTTGGCACAATCCCAAAATGGAGATTTGGCATCATATTCCCCCATATCGATTAGAACAAGCCTATCTACTCAGACTGGCTCATGGATATGGCCTTTCCAATCATCTCACGCGAGTCACTCGGTTTTATCGATGGCAGCGTCCCTTCCTACCTTTTTTGATACCATTTTTTACATTACGCAATAGCTTAAAGGTATTAATTTACTACCTAAAAAATAAAAATTCTCTACCCAATAATATTGTGCAAGCTTGTGAATTTCAGTCCCAATTAGGGCAACTTTATAGCCCTTTTTTAGTAATATATAAAAAATTGCCAGTCAAAGGTTTTATTAACGTAAAGGTAAATTTTGAACAAAGTCAATGAAGATAGCATACGCTACTCACTATGATATTTTTAATAACCGTACTTGGCCTCGCAACTTAATTGGGCACTGTGGCACTAATTACTACAAAGCGAAAGCTCTGGAAAGACAATTGGGAACGATAGAGTATATTGGTCCTCTTGAGGAGATGTACTCCCCCTCTTTAAAATTATTATCTAAGGCAAAGAATCGCTGGCATAAGCATCTATCTAAACAAATATATTTTCCTTGGGCAGAACCCGTTGTTAATCAAGGCTATGCATGCCAAATTGCCCAAAAAATTCTCCGAGCTAATCCCGAAATCGTTTTATGTCCAGACATCAATTTAATTTCTTATCTTGACTGTAAGCAACCCACTGTAGTTTGGACAGATGCTTCTTACGCTGGATTGATGAACTTTTATAGTGAGTTTAGTAACCTGTGTAGCGAAACCACCCAGCAATTAACTACTATGGATAAACTTACTTTAGATAAATGCAGTTTAGCTATATTCTCCTCCGACTGGGCTGCTCAGACTGTAATTAATACTTATCAAGTTGACTCTTCTAAAGTCAAAGTGATTCCGTCAGGAGCAAATGTTGAGTGTGATAGAACCTTAGACGATATCAAGGAGATTATTGAATCTCGACCCTTGGATAAATGCAAGCTCCTGTTTTTAGGCGTGGATTGGTTTAGAAAAGGTGGGAACATAGCTTTAGAAGTAGCTAGCAAATTGAATAAAAGCGGGTTGAATGTTGAATTAACAATAGTTGGATGCCAGCCTTTTAAAGATAGTTCTGCTCCTGATTTTGTTGTTAATCTTGGCTTTATTAGTAAATCAACAGCGGCGGGATTAAATAAAATTAGTAAGTTGATAGCTGAATCTCATCTATTAATTGTGCCTTCACAAGCAGAAGCTTATGGCAACGTCTTCTGCGAGGCAAACTCCTATGGAGTGCCTTGTATATCTACCAATGTAGGCGGCATACCAACAGTAATCAAAGATGATGTAAATGGAAAACTTTTTTCAATAACCGGCAGTATTCAAGAATATTGCACCTATATTTATACTTTGTTTAGAAATTATGGAGCTTATAAAAAGTTAGCTTTATCTTCATTTAATGAGTATCAAACTCGTTTAAATTGGTCAGCAACCGCCCAGTCAGCACAAAAGCTGTTTATGGACTTAATTAATTAAGTATAATTACTCGTTATGAAGCTCGCTTATGCTACAACTTATGATGTCTTTAATAGCTTGACTTGGACTAAGTCTCAATTAGGACTGTGTGGTGCTGGAGCCAGCATAGCAAAAGCTTTAAAAAATCAATCTATTGACCTGGAATACTTTGGACCTTTAAATAAGAAAAAATCGGTAATTACTAAAGCTAAGTGGAGTTTATATCGAAACTTTTTTAAAAAAGATTACTACCGCTGGGCAGAGCCATTAGTGCTTAAGGATTATGCATATCAGATATCTGAAAAACTATCTAAATTTAACTCAGACATAGTGCTTTGTCCGGAAAATGCAGTGCCGATTGCTTATCTGGAATGTAAGCAACCAGTCGTTCTGTGGACAGATTCAACACTGGCAGGTTTGATTAATTTTTATCCTTATTTGAGCAACTTGTGTAAGGAAACCAAAGAAAATATATATTTAATGGAACAATCTGCATTGAATAAATGCGAGTTAGTAATTCTCGCGTCAGAATGGGCTGCTCAAACAGCCATTGATATCTATGGAATAAATCCTTCTAAAGTAAAAGTAGTTCCTTGGGGAGCTAATGTAACATGTAATAGAACAATTGATGATATCGACAATGCTATAAAAGCAAGAAGTACAACTCGTTGCAAATTATTATTTATTGGTGTGGAGTGGCTTAGAAAAGGAGGAAATGTTGCTTTAGAAGTTGCTAAAGAACTAAATCGAATGGGTCTAAAAACTCAACTTCAAGTAGTTGGATGCCAGCCGAAGATTAATGAGTCTGAACTCAGTTTTGTTAGCATTAAAGGATTTATTGATAAATCAACGAGTGAGGGTTTAAATGAATTCAATAGACTAATGGCTGAATCCCACTTTCTAATTTTGCCTACTTTAGCAGACTGCTCTCCCCACGTTTTAATTGAAGCAAATTCGTTTGGGGTACCTTGTTTAACCACAAATACTGGTGGTATACCAACTATCATTAAAAATGATTTCAACGGGAAAAGTTTTGAAGTAGATGCTAATATTGCTGATTATTGTAACTATATTGTATCCAAACTAGAAAATTATATTGACTATGAACGCTTAGCTGTCTCATCATTCAACGAGTATCAAGATAGACTTAATTGGAATATTTCTGCTCAAGCCGTAAAAAAACTATTAATTAAGTTAAGAAAATAGAACATATTTCTATTTTTTTCTGAATTTTTGGGGAATTATACTCCGATGAGTAGGAAAGCTAGCTTTTAGAGCTTTATTAAAAAAATAGAAACTTGTAGAGCTTTTTAGTCTTCAATAGCTTAAAGTTAAGTTTCTACTAGTATAGATAAAGTTAATAATACTAATTTTTTAACCAACCAAGGAGATATTTTTATGACGAGCATAAACAAATCTAAAATTTCAGGCGAAGAATATATATCAAAAGACCGGCTCATTAGCTACTATAACCAGGCACGTCTCATTAGAGGTTTAGGACAGCAAGTTAACAACATCCTTGAAATCGGGATTTTTAATTTGCTTTTTACAGAAATGCTCAAGCGGGGTGGATACAACCCACATTCCGCCCTTTGAAGTGTCACATTGAGAATTTAGCCGCATAATTTTCTCAAGGCTGTAGCAAAGGGGGTGCAGGATTAACAGCGAGTTGATTGTCCAGAACCTGGACCATTTGGGCATCGTTGCCGGATTGGTAGACGAGTTGGAGATTGTTGAGCAGGTGAATCAACACCTAGGTGAAGATGCACGAGAGCAGATTAGTCCAGGCTTGGTAGTGAAAGCCATGATTTTGAATGGATTAGGGCTGGTTTCTGCGCCGTTGTACTTGTTTGAAAAATTTTTTGTGGGGAAAGCGACGGAACATCTGTTGGGAGAAGGAGTCCTACCAAAGCATCTCAATGACGACCGATTAGGACGAGTCCTCGACGCGCTGTATTTAGCTGGATTAAGCCAATTGTTTGTGACCATTTGCTTGGTAGCCGTTCGCAAGTTTGGGATCAAACACAGCAGTGCCCATTTCGATTCAACTTCACTTTCGGTAGAAGGGGAGTATTTGCCACAGCCACGGGTTGTAGAAGGGATTTCACCAATTCCTGTTCACATCACCTATGGCTACTCCCGAGACCGCCGACCCGACCTGAAACAGTTTGTGATGAATCTGGTGTGTTGGAGCGATGGAGATATCCCTGCCTTTGTTGAGTTAGTCGATGGCAATCAGTCTGATAAAACCCACTTTGTTGGGTTGATGCAGGCATTTAGGTCCCAGTGCAACTTTGAGGGGTTGTATGTGGCTGATTCTGCCCTCTACAGTGAAGACAATCTGCACCAGTTGTCAGGGTTACGGTGGCTGACTCGTGTGCCGTTAACGCTCAACTGTGCATCCGATTTAGTCAACCAGTTGTCAGAGTCTGCCTTCCAGTCCACGGAACTGGAAGGGTACCGGATTGCCAGTATGTGCTGCGACTACGGCAGTGTCCAGCAGCGCTAGTTTGTGGTCGAAAGCCAGGAGCGGAAAAAGGCTGACCTCAAAAAGTTAGAGAAGAATTTGGCAAAGGCGAAAACTTACGAGCAATCGCGATTGCGACAATTACAGCAGATTGCAGGTATATAGAGTACATTGAGGTCAGTGCATGAACAGGTAGAATGAAACCTTACTCCATCGACTTTCGAGAAAAAGTAGTCAAAGCATACGAACAAGAAA